>DATAUW010000003.1 GCA_036268055.1 Verrucomicrobiia bacterium
CCCACCGCCCGCGCTCCTTCGCCAACGCACAACCGCCCACCCACCGCACTCCGTCCCTCTCTCTCCGCGACCGCGCGGGGAGAGAGCCGGAGAGAGGGGCCGTCTTATCCGAATCATCATTGCGTCCAAATAACAACGTCCCAAGTCCCGCAGGGACGTTTTTTTCCATTCGCTCTGTGTTGTTACACAGGGATTTAAAGAGGCAGAACTTTACTACGGACACCGAAACGGATGCTGAAAATGAAAGTCTTTCAAAACTCTGTCAAGCATCTGTCGAAAGTCTGTCACAAGGTTCTAACGAGGACAAGTCGCGCTTCACTACACTAAAAATCGTATGAAACGCTATCGTTTAGTTTATCGCGGCAGCCGCAACATGTTTTACTATTTCGACACTCACGTTAACAAGCGCGAGAGTCTTGGAACCAGCGACAAGGCCGAAGCCCAACGGTTGATTGCTGCCAAGAATGAAGCCGTGCTTCACGTCGGAATGAACCTGCAAATCGCTCAGGTTTATTTACAGCACAGTGACCCGGCTATGGCAACGCGCACTTGGCAACACGTCTTTGAAACTATCATCGCGAAGAAGCACGGCACAACGCAAGCGCGGTGGGCATGCGCCAGCCGAGACAAAGCCTTTGACCTCATTCGTAATCGAACATTGGTCGAAACCACAAGCCAATTCCTTTCCTTCGTCTGTTCAATCAATTCCGCTGTGGCAAAGAATTTCGTCCCATTTTGCGGAGGATTACCCAGCGGCTTGAGCAACCTTGCCGCAACCAGAACCGGCACGTCATGAGGCTGGCAGCCGAGCAGCCACGCCACTTGCTCAACATTGAGCCTTGCCGGAGGCAATCCAACCAAAGCCAAAAATTGGTGTTGCACGTCTTTCATATTTCACCGCCTTTCGAGAATGTTGCGAACGCCGTTGCCAAAACCTTGAGGTTCGGAGTTTGCGGGAGTGGCAGCATTACCCGGCTGGTCCATTTGCTGGATCGTTTCCGATGGTTGCGGTTCCGCAGCCGGTTCCAGCAATTTGGTAATGGTCTGACCATCGGCAAAATGAATGGTGACTTTTCGCGTGCGATGATCCGCCGTCGGCAGATGCGATTCTCCGACCGTGAAAGAAGGATGATATTCGGAAGGCACAACCGGGCGCGGACTCATCGAAGCAGCCGGTGATATAACACGACGGTAAACCCAGCCCCCATCCACAACACAACGGTTGGCGTCCACAAAAACAACTTCACGTTTGGCCGAGGACAGCACGCGACCGTCTGACAAGGCCACTTCGTAGCCGTTCCCCGGCAGACTAATAAAACCACACATCGTCAAAGAGTTCGTATCCGATAACGGCAAAACGAAAGGCTTGGCCGCTGCCAACGCTATGTCCACCGGCGTGACGGCGGAGGACGCAGACGGGGCCGTGATTGGCAAAGTTGGCGGTGCTGTTTTTGTAACGTGGGAAACAATCGCATTGGTCCGCGAAAGGCTGGACAGCCCTTTGCTGGGCTTGAACGCTACCGTGTTCGAGATGAAATGAATAATTCCGATCAACAGGAACGGCGCGGCAATGCAGACGCCAATACAACTCGCAATCAAGACCCACATCGGCAGACCACGCCGAGCTTTCTTCGTATCGGCAGCGACATTGCCCGCGAATCCGACACCCTTGGCAGTGTCATAACACGCCGCCAATCCTTTCGCGTCCAAAAGAAACCGACCGCTTTCTGTGGGCGCCATCAAACCGGACGCCACCGTGACCGGACTTTGAAAGGTTTTAAAACTGAACCACGGCAGCGATTGAAAAGCCGACATGAACTTTTCCTGCCGGTAATTTCGCAGGTAGGTAAAATCCTGGGTGAGACTGCGAAACTGCTTGTCCACGTTTTCAATGTGCTGCGTGATCCAGATCACGTCATTGTTGCACTTGCGATGTTGCGACAGGTAGAAAATCGCCGCCTTGCCGGTTTTGGCCCATTCCCGCGAATTAAAAAACAAATGCAACTCATCGAGGATGAAACAGACGCCCTCACCACCGCCTTTGCGCATCGGCAAAGATTGACCGTCCAGCGTGACTCCGCGTTCCACGTCCGGCACATAATATATATTGGCGGCATCCTCGGATGAAAAATCATTTTTTTCACGGTCCGGCAGAACCACGCCATTCCCGCGATACAGCCAGAACTTGGCGGTTTGTTCCTCATCCAAAATCGTCAGACGTTGATTAAGATCGAAGGTCTGGCCGTAAAGCTGATGCAGATAAGCCGCCAACTCCGCCGGCTTCACCGCCAGATTGGTGACGACAAAACGGTGTGTGGTACGCAGTTCATTCACCAGCGCTTTCATGCCGAACAGCGATTTACCACCACCTGGCTTGCCGGATATGGCGTGGATGCTCATAAGTCGGTGTTCACCTCATGGACACGACCGAGCATCCGGCGCATGGAACCCGCAAGGCCCAAGGCAATCGCCGTGCAAAGACCCCAAACCCAATACTCGACGATGTCCGCTGAAGCCGGTGCCCAGGACGGGAAGTTGGCGACGGTGGAAACAAAGGTCGGGAAATAAATTTCTTTCCCCTGAGCATCCACCGTTCCCGAATCCGTGTAAGGACCAGAAACGATGATGGTTTGCTGTTGTCCATTGTCGGGTGTCAACGAAGACCAGGACGAGGCGGTGAAAGTTCCACCCGTGATGACTTTGGAAAATGTTCTGCCCGCAGCAATGGACAACACCGATGAGTTGCCAAAGAAATCCGCCTGCGTGATGACCACCGTATTCGTCGAAAAGTTTTCGATCAGAACCGGAGTTGGTGTCGGCGCGATTTGCGACCGGACTTCGATGACTGCCATGAAACAAAGTAGGAAAGGCAAAAGTTTTTTCATGGTGAGCTTGAGTTATCCGACCGCGAAGCGAACCACACCGGCGCAAATGAAGTAAGCCTTGCTCAAATAAAACGAGAGCGCGAGCCGTTGCGCCATGAGCGACACGCACAGACCAATGTCAAACACCGCATCCAGCAGAGAAATTCCGGCCTGAACCGCTGAACCTCCACCGCTCCCAAACGGATGCGCAATGAAAGTGGCGACCACGGAGTTGACTACCAGACTCGAAATGTAAGTGACCAGGACAGTCAAAGCGACGAAGACAACGCCGGTTGCAATCAAAGCGCTGGCGCTGCCGAACACCGGCGCACCTTCGGCGCTGGTTCCTTGCGGCAGATGCGTAGCATCCCGCACCACCTGATTGATTTCACCCACGAGCCAAAACAGGAACCAAGCCGTCATGGCCCATTGCGACAAGGCGCGAACCCACGGAGCGGCGAGAGCCACGGCAGGAAACTGTCCACCATTCAAAGGATTGATGTCCCAACTGCCCTGGCCCGGAACCGAGAACAGGAAACTACCTGGCGATCCGCCAACCGTTCCGGGATCAATCGCGAATTTATCGCCCAAGCCTTGCAACATCGTGGCTCCTTCCGCTGTCGCTCCATTGGCCGCAGCGGTGTTGTCATCAGGATTATAATTTCCGTTCGTACGCGGAATGGTGTTGCTGATGATTTGCGACAGTTGGTTGGAAGTGACGTTTCCCTGGTTCGTCAGTTGTTGCGTGCTGTTATCAATGTTGCCGAGATGATTCGACATGCCGGTGAGAATGTTGTCCCCGCGATTGATGGCGTTACTCACGCCCGCATGGCCCGTCTGATTGGCCGAGTCCATCGCCTGAATCGCCTTCACGATGGCTTGCGAGTCCAATGAATCCTGCTGGGCGAGCGCCGAGAACCCCGCTTCGACATTCGAGCCCAGGCTGTTCGTCGGTGTACTTGGAAAGCCGATGGTTCCTCCGCCGTTGATATTCGTCGGCACGACGTAGCCGGGCGGAATGTCCGGCAGACCATTGGTCAAAACCGGTGCAGGAGCAGGCGCACCCGGAGCGGAACCCCAATCGGGCGGATCAGGAATGGGCTCAGGAAAAGGATAATCGCTGTTTCCCCCGCCACCGATGATTGGAATGATGGAACCACCGGAGGAACCGGAACCGCCCGGAATGTAGCCAATGCCGGAGTTGGGAGGAAACACCGGAGTGCCATTGCCAATATTAATGGAACCACCGGGACCGGGAACGCCGGGGTCAGGCGAGGTAATCGAAGTGCCCGGAGGCATCGGCATAATGCCCCAATTATTTCCGTCACCAGGACTGCCTTGCACTGGCAAGCTACCGGTGGAACCGGGAGGCACACTCACATAATTGCCGGTCAACTGGCCGTTGAGAGTTTGGCCGACCAGAATCGGTGCGCTACCGGGATTGGGAACGGGTTGAGATCCGTTGGAAACCGGGGGACTCGACGTTGCCGAACCATCGGGATTGATGGTAACGGTACTTCCGTCAGGTAATCCCGAATTCAGCGGCCCACCGAGAACGGACACCGGCCCGCTGCATGGGACTACTTCCAACTCCGAGGAACCGGGGCAAGGTGGCGAATGGGTGATGTTGTACGAAACCACCGAGCCATACCACGGGTAACAACCATTGCCGATCCATTGCACCACGTTCAGGCAAACTCCCGACGGATTAGAAATCGGAACGTCGGCGCGTGAAGACAATAAGGAAAATAGTAATAATAAGAACGCGATAAAACAACGCATAAAAATCTCCTACGGTTAAAACAGTTTGAACATGGCTACCCCCGACAGGAACCCCATAAAAAATGCCAGACACAAAATCATTCATCCTTTCCATCGCGGTCCTCTTCTTTCTCCAGTTCCAACTCGGTTTCGATTTCTTCCTCGTCATCCTCGGAACCGAACAGGAATTTCCAGACCGCCATTAATGTTTTTAGTTTCATACGAAGGCCGGGGTGGTTTCCCACCCCGGCACGCCGTTGGGTTTAAGCCGCCCGGCGCAGGTACTTCTTGGCGATCATGGCAATCACCACGGCCACACCCAGGCCGAACACCGCTGCAAACACGGTCGTGAGGGTGGTAACCCCCGACGTGACCGCAGCCACATTGGCATCGGTTTGAGCTTGAGCGGCAACTACCCCGCCCGCGGTGGCGGTGATGACCGCCGCTTTCTTCATCCAGTTTTTCATACTGACTTACCTTTCTTTTCCCCGACCGGCTCAGAAACCGAAGGAGTATCGGTTCCCGCGTTCGGGAAATTCGTGACCTCATCAGGGCATAAAAAATCTTCAAGCGAGCCTCCCACCGCCCCGCTGCGCGGGGCGGTGGGAGGCACCACATTGCGTTTCACAGTTGGCAGTGATGCCGCAGCCTCAGCACCCGCTATCGTCCATCCGTCATCGTTTGCGGCTCCGTATGGAGCTGGTGTCATTGCCTGATGACGGTAAAGATCAGTTCAGCCCGTTATCGCCGGGATGGTGACTGGATCAATGGAGGGGTATTGCTTACTCCGCTTTGCTCTGTGCTCGACGCCGTGTCTATCCCACCCGTCTTGCGTGCTCCGGTTCCCCGCTGGCCCGGCTTTTGCCGGTTCCCCAGGTATCGGATCACGCTCTCGGATAGCGTCACGTCGCACGAATGACCAAACTTTGCCAATTCGTGATAGTCTCCGGCCCAACGTGTGGCCCTCGACTCGGTCAAACCGCTTCCCTTCAGGATATAATCCAGTCCATCGAGTGAAGAATCATACCGGGTGACCCGCGCCATACCGCCGCCCAGGGTCTCCCATTGAGACATCAGGGCGAGACAGTTGCGCGAGCCAGCCGAAGGGGGCAGCCCCGCGATTACTGCGTGCAGGTGCCAGCGGCCAGTGGTTTCCCCACTTTCCCGCCGCAGGCACCAAAGCACTTTTTTGAAATGCACCTTCCAGTTCTTCGCCTGGACTCGCAGCAGCGCTACGAACATTTGCGGCCCGAATCGTTTGCATTGCTTCTCACCTCTGAAAGTCAGGGTGCAGAAGTATTGCCAGTTGACCGCAGCCAGGGAGTGAAGTTCTGGATTGTGCATGAGTCGTTTCCTCGTTTATTTGCCGACGAGGCCGACAATCTTCCCGCGTGCGCGAAGACGGCCGCCAAACGGCAGGAGTTCCCGGATGCCGAGGTGGATCAGCTTGTCTTGCAGCTTGCCGGCATGGACGGCTTTTTCTTCATCGCTCAGGGCGTATTCCACTGGCTGCGCCAGTCGTTCGCCTTCGCTTTGGTCCATGACCGTGATGATCTGTTGTTTGACCAGACCCCGCTTGCCGGTGTACTCGTCCGAGCGGTCACTCATTACTAACGCTTTGATTGTCATTTTTTTCCTTGGGTGGCTGACTTTGGTTTTTTCCTGCTCACGGCCAGCGAACGCCGAACAGGTTTCCGCAGTTGGTGAATCCACAACGCTGGCGGAACAACGAAGGGAAATTGGGCGGGTGGTTGGATTCCTGGTCAGTGCCGCGTTCGACACGGTCACTCTTTTATTTTCAATCACCGTCATGTGAGCACTAAAACACATGACCGAATCGGAAAATACCGGACTGTGAAAACTCGAAACCGAGATTTATTTCCTCAATATTTACGGGGCCGTCCGCGACCTTTCACAAACAGTCCGATCTCGTTGCAGACATCACAAAACCAATCAAAGCGTTCAAGGCGGGGATCACCGAGGCTGGGCGCAAGCACTTCGTAAAGGTTGAGAATGGTTTTGGGCGGATGGACGCTGCGCATTTCCTCAATCTCCATCCAGCGGCCTAGCAAAATGAAATAAATTGCCGTGCGCCCGCGGTCGCCGGTGAACTGGCCTTGCGGATCGAGAAATAATTCGTGTCCTTCGGCCAGGCCGGAAAGGAAGTCGTTCAGGTGAACCGGTGTTTCGGAAAGACTGTTGAAGATGGAATCTTTAAGGGAATCATGGACGGCTTGAAGCAAATCGCTTTGCGGAACGATTTTAAAACTATCGGGCGGTTCAGTGGGCGGCGCGGTTGCCTCTTCGGGTGAAACGGATTCAGTGCCTTCCCAAGCATCATCCAGAAAAGTAAATTGCCTTTGCCACACACCGAGCAACCGGCCAAAGTTGCGCCAATCCACCTGTTCGCCGCCCGGCTTTAAATCCACCAGCCGCTTGAAAATGGTGCGATGTAATTGCTCGCAAATGTTCCCAGCCCAACTGGGAAGCGGAGGAACATTTTCTAAATCGCCTGTCCCGGTGATGGGCAAATCACACGCCTGATATAGCCCTTTGACAACGGCCAGCAGGCGCGTGGCACAGCGAATGTATGCGGCCTGGCCTGCTTGACCTCCTGTTTGCTCCACTCTCCCCTGTTCCGATCTTTCAGTACGACTTTTTGACATCTTGCGTCAACAAGCCTATCAAACGGGTTGGACATTTGATGTCCAATGATACAAGTGTCTGTGTAGTCAAATTACCGACGATGAAAGGTCAAATAATCGTATTTATTTTTTTGGCGAATAGTTCACCCTCTCGCTCGAAATATGACGGGCTGCCTCGATGAAGGCGCGTTGAACAACAAACCGGGGGCTTTAGCCCGCAAATAAACTGGCAGAATGATGAATCAATCGAGACGCGCTCTCAAAGCTTCTGCACCAGATCCCGCGCACGCACTCCCAGGGCTTTGGCAATCTTCAACAGCGTATCAATGGTGGCCGCTTTCTCGCCCCGCTCGATCTCGCCCACAAAATTGTGATGCAGGTCAGCGCGCTCGGCCAGTTGTTCCTGGCTTAAACCCGATTGTTTTCTATACGAACGGATCGTCTCGCCTAACACTTTATGATGCTTTTGATTTCCAGCCACGCAGCGGCACAAAAGCAGGAACATCCAAAACCTTCCACCGTCTGAAGACTGTATTTTATTCTTGTGAAAGCCATGTGGCTCGCGTAAGAATCCCCGGCCCAACAAACTGTTTTATGAAAACCCCTTTTTTGCCACGTCTTATTGTCTCACTTCTGACATTGCTTTTGGGTTTGCAAATAAGCCACGCGCAGCCCGCGCCCGGCCCGAATCCCAACCAACTCCTAAACTCATGGGGCTTTTCCGACACAAATTGGCTGAGCGCCAAAGGCAATCTTCCCGTCGCATTCACTAATTTGATTAGTGTCTTTGGAGGCGGCAACGGAAACGATCTTTCACTTGATACCACCAACGTATCACCGGCTTACCTTTTTTACCGAATAATCGAAACCAACGGTTCAACGAATCTCACGTTTACGAACGGCTCAATTTCCCTTTGGTTTAGTCCCGATTGGTCGAGCACGAATCAGGGCGGCAGTGGCCCCGGCGCATGGGGTAATTTGATCAGCGTCGGTCTGGCAGGAACGAACGGGCCTTGGTGGGCGTGGTATGTGGACCCGACCGGCACGACCATGTATTTTTCGGAGCAGACTAATGGCGGCGCGGCCACCAATTTTCTCACGGCCCCGGTAAGTTTCGCTGCTAATTATTGGTACAACCTCGTTCTGTCTTACAGCCGGACCAATTCGACGGTTTACACCAATGGCATTTTGGTCACAAATGGCAACGGCGTCTCTTTCTGGCCTTCGACCAATATTTCATTCTTTGCCGTTGGCAGCGACACGAATGGATTTTTTCAAGCAGGCGGTCAATTCGATGATTTGAATACTTACAACTATCAACTTGATCCGCTTCTGATCTCCGGAAATTTCGCCATGTATTCCATCTTTTACGGGGACGCAACTCCAACTGGCCCGTTATCGCTGCCCATCGCACCTTCCACTCCCGCAGTGCTTCCCGTTTTCCAAGCCGTCAGCGGCGCGGGATTGCTCACCAATGCCGTCGCCTCGGGAACATGTATCACGAGCAACAAGATTTGGATAACCAACGCAGTCGCGTGGTTCACCAATGGCGCTACGAGCATCAGCTTTAGCATTGAAGGGGGCTCAAACGGAATTTCCTACGATGTCTTCGGCACCACGGCTTTGGTTTCTCCCGCAACCAACGCCATTTGGACTTGGCTCGGCCAAGGCTACCATTGCACGAATTACACGATAGCGAACCTTACCAACGCCGCCGTGTATTTGATGTTGGGAACCGCACAGGACTCCGATCAAGATGGACTCACCGACGCATACGAAATGCTGGTAAGTCATACCGATCCTCACAACGCCGATACCGATGGCGATGGAATGCTGGATGGTTGGGAGGTCGTTTACGGTACAAACCCGCTAATAGATGATTCACAACAAACCGCTCAGCGCTCCAACTTTACCTATGACCCGGTAGGACGGCTCGAATTAATTATCGGCGTCCGGTCTGAATCTTTAACGAATGATTTTGAAGGAAATGTGCTTAACGCACAGTGAACCAAGCGACAAATGAAAACATTACGATTACTTTTTTGGGGATTGTTGCTCGTGTCGTTAAGTGCTCAGGCACAAACCATAGACTTTGGCGGTGGCTGGTTCACTTCAATCCGCGAACCTCTCTCTACCAATAGCACCCCCACTGGAAATGTGCCTCCTGGTCTCACGGGTTTGCCTAACATCTGCGGTCCATTCACCGTGACTTCACAAACCGGGCAGCCAATAATCAGTGAGGCGGTTACTCCCGAGATCACCTCGCTTGCCGCCAACCTGCAAAACGACCCTAAGCGAATTTATGACTACGTTCATAACAATATCAAATATGTTCATTATTTTGGGTCAAAAAAGGGCGCTTATTTGACGATGCTGGAAGGCAGCGGCAACGATTTTGATCAGTGCGCTCTTTTGGTGGCGTTGATTCGGGCCGCCTCCACCAACTCGGGAATTTCATACGGAGTGCATTTGCAATGCGGATTTATGCAAATGCCCTATACAAATGCGAACAACCTGGATATGGCCCATTGGCTCGGCCTTTCGTGGCCATCAGCTAACAACTATTTATTTTGGAATTATTTGAAAAATGTCTTCGGCTCAAGGAATTATCCTGACTACGAGTCCGGAGGAAACATTCATATTATCGAGTACAATGATGGAACTGGTAATACTTTTCTATTTCAGAGGGTGTGGGTGCGGTTAACCATCAGCGGCACTGACTATTATCTCGATCCAGCTTTCAAGATTTCCACTCAAGTTGCTGGAATTGATGTGACCAATGCGATGAATCTGAACATGGCTACCGTTTTCAGCGCTGTGGAATCGGGAGGGGCGACCATCTCAAATCTCTATGTCAAAAATTTGAATTACAGCAATCTCTCCGGTCAAATACAGACCAATACCTCCAACCTGCTTACCTATTTGACGAACCATCCCAATTTGTCTTCGGAACAAGTCACCGGCGGGTATGACATTCAAACCACCAATTCCCAGACGTTTCCTTGTCTGAATTTCCCACCGTTTACCGGCACTTTTGTTGACGCCTTTAATGGGGGATATTCGGCCAGCATGCCAATTCTGGAATGGGACAACATTCCCACCAATTACATGTCATTTATCAATATTCAAATTGACAATATAAATTTGACCTATCCATTCCCGTCCCTTCTCGGCCGAAAAATTTCGCTGACTTTCACGAACATTAGTGGAAACTATCAGTCGCAAATCTCCTTGGACGACGTAGTGCAGGCGACTTCAACCACTGGCTCGGGCAGTGGATCGGTTCCTATGACGAATACCATCATTCATCCGACGGGAATTTGGAATTATTCCGGGAATTCTTTGACCCCGGCAAGTGGTAACAATCAGAATGATGTTATTTTTGGCACCACACCGAGGTCTTATCAAAGACAAGCTTATGGGTACGTGACGGTGTACGGTTTCGATGATGTGTCGCAGCTTTTATTGCATCGAGAAAAACGACTTAATTCACTGCTTCAACAGAACCTAAACGCAACCAACGCCAGCATCGTCACTGAAACCCTCAATGTTTTGGGCCTTAGCTGGCTAAACCAGTCTTATCTTGAAGAGAATCTACTGGGTGCGCAAAAGCATGAGAACATTTTTCATCATCATCGCGCCGGACGCGTGGCGGCTGAAGCTGGCTACTACGTTGATTTAGCTCTCGATATATCCGATCACTTTTGGCGGGATGATCTTCCTAACTCTAGTGGCGATCCGACAGTTCCGGTCACCCAATATGCGCTCTTCGGGAAAAGTGCGTTGGAACACGGAGTGATTGAACAAATCCAAACCAATCTTTCTTCGTCCACGATGAAAATGCTCTATCTGGCAAACCAAAGTGGTCAAAAACTTATTCTCTCTCAAGGATCGCCCGACTATTCGGCGGTTTCATCTCTATTCAATGCGGAAACTATCCGTCCGTACGTGGCCAGCAAAAACACAATATTAAGTGATGATTTGCCTTTCGGAACTATGCTTATTCCCAGCGGAATTAATACGGTAGGGACTTGGAATGGTTACGGATTTGTATTAATCAATGGGCCAGGAAGTGCCTTTATCATCAATGGAGCTAACGGAGCTTTTAACGGTGGCGATGCCGGAACTCAAGTTCCTATTAGCGGAACGGCAGCCAATTCCTTTACATTCGGTTCTTCTCCGACCGAAGTTTCGATTAGTCCCCCCTCGCTACCGCCTGCGTTTAATGCCGATCCAATCAATGTTTTAGACGGCTCTTTCAATGTTGATGCGGACGACTTAACCGTGGGCCAAGCCGCTCCACGCGGATTCACCCTTTCCCGCCATTACGATAGCAATCGCCGGAACGTGAACGCCGCAACGATGGCCGATGGCTGGATACACAACTATATAGTAAATGCTGTCACTCGAAGCGATCCCGATGCCGGACTGGGAAGAAACACCGCCCAGGAAATGGCCGCGTTCCTGACCAGCCAGCGCATCGGTTATGAAATGTTCACTTACAACCCCGCGCAGACCAACAAACCGCTATCGGAATGCTGGTCAACTGCCGCACTGTGCGCTGAATGGGCGGTTGATAATTTGAAAAGCAACGCCGTCAACGTAACTCTGGGAACGTCGTCTATTCAATTTATCAAGCAGCCCGACGGTTCATTTACACCACCCGCTGGAATCACGATGGTCCTGACCGCGACCAATGCGGGTTACAATCTGCAAATGCGCCACGGCAATCTTTTTAAGTTCGGCAATGGCCATTTGACGAATATCGTTGATCAATACGGCCGCTCGCTTTCGGTTGCCTACAATTCCAGCAACTTTGTCTCGACCGTGACCGACTGGACGAATCGCTCGTTGACGTTCACTTATGGCGGCACCCCTCTGCGCCTGACCAGCGTGGCCGACAGCACCGGGCGATCCGTAACGTATGGCTATTCGACCAATAGCAACAATCAACTAGATTTAACTTCAGTCATTGACGTGCAGGGATTCACCAACACTTTCGCGTACGATACCAATCATGAAGTCATCGTGACGAAAAATAACCTTGGCCAAGTTGTCAGTAGCAATAATTACGATGGATTCGGGCACGTCATCCGCCAATACAGCCAGGGACTCACCAATCAAATGTGGCAAGGCTTTTGGAATGGGGTTCAAAACACGTTGATTGACCCGGCTGGCGGGCAACAACAATTTCTTTATGACTCAAAATCACGCCAGATCGGGATGCAGGACGCGCTCAGTAATTTTTCCGAATCTTTTTACGATGGTCAGGATCACGTGATTGAAACGATCTCTCCTCTGAATGAATCCAATGATTTCATTTATGACGGTAATAATAATCTCGTCGAGACCATTGATCCGTTAGGGGCCAGCAACGTATTCTTTTATGATGCCAGCTTTAATCTTATCAAAACACTCGATCCACTAGGCCATACGAATTCTTTTGGCTACAATTCCAAATTCCAAGTCGTAACGACCACCAATGGCGCGGGCGATGCCGTCACAAATACCTACGATTCCGGTACGGGATTGCTGACGGGGCGAAGCGATGCCGGTGGCACCACGAGCTACGGTTATGATTCTTTCGGCCAATTAAGCAGCGTTACGAGCCCGAGCAATTTGGGCACGAATCTCTTCGTGAACAGCACCAACGGCGATGTCTTGTTTGCCATCAACGCGAACAATGTCACGAATGCCTTCACCTACAATTCCCGCCGCCAGCTTGTCCAAAGCATCGGTCCCACGAATCGCACGACCAAAATCATCTACGATCCTGTGGGAAACGTGGCCACCAATATTGATGCGCTCAATCACAGCACCACTTACACATGGAGTCCCACACGGCATCTTCTGACCACGACGCTGCCCGCGACCTCGCAAGGAACGCCATCCATCACTAATATTTACGACAATCGGGATTGGTTGATCAAAACGCTCGACCCGCTGCAACTGCCGACAACCAATGCTTACGATCTGGCGGGCCGGACACTTAGCGTCACAGATCCAATGCTTAGAACGACCCAACTGACATACGACAATGATGGCCGAAACATCACGATAACCAATGCCATGATGCAGGGCATCGCGCAGTCGTGGGATGGCCGAGGTGAATTGGTCAGGACAGCCGATCAGTTGGCCCAAAATATCTCCCGAAAGTACGATGCTTCCGGCAACCTGATTTACCTCACGAACCGCCTGAATAATGCTTGGACATTTCAGTTTGATGCCGCAAACCGATTGACGAATACGATCAGTCCAATGGGCGCCACTACCGCCCAAGTTTGGAATAATCGCGGCTTGCTGCAAAAAATCGTGGATGCCAAGAACCAGACTAACACGCTTTTGTACGACGCTCGCGGACGATTGACCAACCGGACGGACAACGTGGCAGCCACAACTTATCTCTACGATTTCAACGGAAATCGAATTGGTGTTATCGAATCAGGAAAATCGAATGTGTGGGCTTTTGACGCGTACGACCGCCCGATCACTTACGTTGATTCCCTTGGAAACCAAATCAAGTACGGTTATGACACCAACGGAAATCTTACCACCCTGGTTTATCCTGGCCCTCGACTGGTCACTTATTTTTACGACAACCTCAATCGCTTGACGAATATCACCGATTGGGCAAGTCGAAAGACCACTTACACCTACGATCTGGATTCGCGCGTGACCAGTGTCACCCGGCCCAATGGGACGACATGTTCCAACTTTTATGACCTGGACGGCGAATTGACAAACACGATTGAACAGGCGGCTTCGCATGCTCCCATCACATTTTTCAAATTAAAGTGGAACGCCGCCGCGCGAGTGGACTATGAATTCATGGCCCCGACAAACCATCCCTATTCGCTGCCATCGCGCTCAATGTCTTACGACAAGGACAACCGGCTCGCGACTTTCAACGGATTGACAATCGTGAATGACACTAATGGGAACATGACCTCCGGCCCGTTGGTGGGAAGCACAAACCTCATAGCTTATACATATGATGCCCGCAATCGTTTGACCACTGCCGGCAGTTTGACTTATGGATACGATCCAAACAACGAACGCACGGCGGTGGTCAACGCCCCAACCGTGACCCGTTATGTTGTTGATCCGCTAGGCCCGCAGGTTTTGATGCGGATACAAAACGGTGTCACGAATTATTATGTGTACGGCTTGGGTTTGGTTTACGAGGAAGACGATACCGCCACGAGCACAAACGCGTTGACGTACCATTTTGATTATCGCGGCAGCACGATTGCGCTTACCGACGTAAACGGCAATGTCACCGACCGAATTCAATATTCGGCTTACGGAATGACGACCTATCGTGCCGGAACAAATGACACGCCGTTCCTTTACAATGGAAAATATGGTGTCCAGACTGATCCCAACGGGCTGCTGTTCATGCGGGCGCGATACTATAACCCGTATATTTGCAGGTTTATAAACGCTGACCCGTCTGGTTTTAATGGTGGTCTGAATATGTACGCCTACTCCGATGGTAATCCCATTAGCCTGACGGATCCGTTTGGTTTGGGGGCGACGGGCTCGTCTGGAGGTTTTTCTTGGATAGGTGCATTGACGACAGGAGCCGTAGCCCTTGATCAAGGGCTAAATGGTGGTGCCGGCACAAAGACACTCGCGAATTTTGCTGCTAACTACCAGTTCTTCGACAACAGCGTCCCGATGGCACTGAATCAGACGCTCAACCCTTTCACTTCAGCGGAAGAGCGATTTGGGGAATCCTATGATGGGCTCAGTTATCAGCCGAGCAATGTAGGCCAACCGCTTTCGACCGGAAGCAGAACCGTATCTGCAGCTTTTGGTGTCGTCGACACAGGTTTGGGAGTTCTTCAAGGTGTAGGGCTGGGAAGCACAGTTAGCTCCCTTGCGGGTTTAACGGCAACAACATCTACAACTTTAACTACTACAGAGGCGATTAGTCCCGCAGTTAGAAACTTTCTCGCGGGGGACATACCCCTATCCGACGTGCCTCCAGCAGAAGCGACGCAGGCTGCGGACCATTTGGAAAATGTTATCGCACCGGCCGCACGAGATGAGGTAGATGCCGCTTATCAAATAGCCCGAGCTAAAGCCTTAAAGGGGCTCGGGCCACCCCCGGGACAAATAACTGCGTGGCGAGCCAAATATCGAAAATAGATTATGAAGTCACTCATTTTATATTGCAGTAAAAATATTGTGAAGGTTGGGGCGGTGGAAGCTCCAGTTAGGACGTTTCAGTTCGGCCCTGATAATTTTGAGCACGACAATGTTTATTTTGGTGATTGGGTCTCGTTACGAAATGCTTTCAATAAAATAATAGGTTTCAAAATCGTTCCGTTTGTAAAGGACGACTATTTAGAAAAAAATGTCTTGTCGGCTCGCTTCATAAACCATGCTACCAACGTAAGCCTTGATAAAAAAGGCGATTACTACTACATATCAGTCCTGATCGAACCATCGGCTTATATTACAGAATACGACATGAATAAGATCGAAGCTGCAATTCTCCTCAACCACAAAGACGATTTTATCATAAGACTGGACGGATTTTCAGAGCAAGACTGGGAACAGTTTAGTTTTACTCCTGCGTCGTTATGACTGAGACAAACGGCAGCGAATGACTTGGCACATTATTTTTCTGATTAACCGCTTCGTCGTCAGACTGCGATTTTGCTGCTTCGGCCACGTGCGCCAGCGAGACTGTGCCTGTGCTGGCAAAATCCCAGACTGACTCCTCCAATCGGAATGCCTGACTCTTAAATTGAAATGACCTTCACTCCGTTGCGCATCCGCTTCTCTGACTCCGCGTAACGCTCCACTTCGCTTCCGGCACATTTCAATTTAGAGACAGGCAGGAGTGAAACGCATCTGTCATGCCTCATGCTTTCGCAATGATCCCCGCCAGTTGCGCACGCTGCGCGTAGTTAGATGAAGGAGTTTTAACCGTTTTCAGGTCTTTTTCCGCTTCGCTCTCCTCTGCATCGGTTCGATCTCTCGCCCTCAACCGCCCGCTCCACCGGGGGCCGGACGTGGTTCCTCCTGAAGGCAACCTCCACTGGCCACCCGGTTGCGCGGGCTTTTTCGTTGAAGGGCGATAGACCGAAACCGAACAGCAGAGCACAAAAAAAAGACCATGAAAACTAAATCTAAAAATTCGAATCAAAAAGCTGGGCTCCTGAACCGTCCCGAACAATCGAGCACGGAAAGCCGACCGAAAATTGATATGAAACTGCGCCGAGTCAATCGCAGATTGCAAACCGAGAAATTGCTGGCGTTGCTTCGAGAGGAAACGCCTCGATTCTTTGAATTGGCCGAAGTAGTAGGCAAGTGGGTTTGGATTCAATTCACTGAAAAGCAGCCGAGCGAGATTACAAGCGTTTTGGCCGAGCTTGGTTTCCATTGGAACAACACCCGTCAGACGTGGCAGCACCCTTGCGGCACGATACCCCTTAAAGGAGCGACCTACGACCCCCGCGACCGTTACGGCAGTTATTTCGCCGCCGACCAAAAGGCCGCTTGATTCGAGGATTTATGATTTTACCCTCGATGATGAAGTTTCAACTTGGACGGTTGGTTATCACGCCAGCCGTCCTTTCCACCGCCTCAGTTGATGAAATTTGCCGTGCGATTGACCGGCACATTTGCGGAGATTGGGGCGATGTTTCCGAATCGGTTCACAATGCGAATGAAAGTGCGCTCCGCAATGGCGGCGAGTTGCTTTCGGTTTATCGGGCGACTGGCGGAATCGAATTGCAAGTGTTGACCACCGCCGACCGCCTCATAACTACGGTTCATTTATCAAGTGAAGCCGGACACTTATGGACACCGGAACGGACACCAACGGAGTTAAGCCGGGTTACGGGAAATACAGCAAAATAGGCTTGGATTGTGACGGAGTTGACCTTAACATTTTAACCAATAATTGCAGTGCGATTTGATTCTCAACCTCCTTATTTGAAGCAGTTTCCGAATGGATGTTCAATACGAACACCACGTCCCGCCGGGACGACCGACCTTAGCCCAGCAATTTATTGCTGGGTTTCCATCCGTTGCAATTCAAGTCCCGCACGGGACGAAAGAATTTTCCTCTTGGAACCACCGCTCACGCACTCGCCCGCCGCTTCTCATTAACCCCCAACTTTAGTTGGGGGAACACATCTTCCCAAAAACAAACTCTATCTCGAGCGCAGCGAGGCGAGCCCAGGCGAGCATCTTCCATTCAAGTCAGCCAGGAAAGGCGGATCATCGTGTACGGCAGAACTGCCGCTCAATGGTCTCTCCACTAAAAACTAAAAAAACTTCCTCCCCGTTGCAATTCGGGGAGGAAGTTTCAGCACAACCTATTTCCGTCAGAAAAAATTCGGCTCAACCCGGCGAACGCAGTTTCGGCTCGCGCTCCCAAATCTTTCCGCCTTTGGCCAATTTGATAAACGCGTTGACCGATTTAGCGTCGCTGATGGAAACCACGCCCTCATCCACATTCACTCCCGCGCGAGAAAGTAAAACCTTGGCTCCCTCCGTGTGAGCGATCACTTTTAGATGGCCGAAAGCGTCGCGCACCCAATCCACCGCTCCCGCCTCGCCAGCCAGTTTTTCCGCTTCCTTTTCGTTCGTTAAAATCGCGACCGTGTCAAAAAATGCGGAAGGCCCGCCCGAAAGAGATGTATCAGCAGGCGTGAGCTTGCCCAAACTATCCTTCGCACCGCCAATTTTGGGAGCAATGATCGCCACGGCAGCTTTCTCCGCTTTGGCCGCATTTTTAATGGATGCCAATAAATTTGCATCGAACCCATTGGTGATCAAAACCCCGATTTTCCGGCCTTCCAACGTCGTCTTGGCTTTCTTCAACAAGCTGAGTGTCGGCGATGGCTTCAAGTCGAGCGGCTTCACCGCCGGCGTGATTTTGTCCGCCTTCCCTTCCATTCCCAGCGCTTCTTCAACCCCCTGATGAAGCGCCGGATGAATCAATGCCAGATGGCCCAGCATGCGCGTGCGTATCGGCACCAAATCCACTTTCGCCAATTCAAATCCCAAAGCGCTGATCATGTGCCGTTGTTCCACTTCGGTCATGGAATTAAAAAATTGCCGCGCTTGCGAATAATGGTCGGCAAAGGTTTCCGTTCGCAAAGTGCTTTTTTCGCCCATCATTTCTTCGGCAAACGCTTTATAACCCAGCGCCGGATTTTCCCGCAGTCCGGCTGGCTCGATTGAATTCGGTTCGTAATTCGCGCGCCCTTTGGGAACCTCCATCTGATGAATGCCATCCCGCTGTTGATTGTGAAAAGGACAGCGCGGCGCATTCACCGGAAGTTGGTGAAAGTTAGGCCCGCCCAGCCGCGTGATTTGCGTATCCAGATAAGAGAACAATCGGCCTTGCAACAGCGGGTCATTGGAAAATCCAATTCCCGGCACGATGTTCGCCGGACAAAAAGCCACCTGCTCGGTTTCCGCGAAAAAATTATCCACGTTCCGGTCCAGCACCATTTTTCCAATCATCCGCAACGGAATAATTTCTTCCGGAATGATCTTGGTTGGATCGAGAATATCGAAATCCAGACCATCGGCGGTTTTCTGATCGAACACCTGCACGCCTAATTCCCATTCGGGAAAATTGCCGCTCTCAATCGCTTCCCACATGTCGCGGCGTTGAAAGTCCGGGTCCGCGCCATTGATCTTTACGTTTTCATCCCAAAGAACCGACTGCGCGCCAATGATGGGCCGCCAATGAAATTTCACAAAATTCGATTCGCCCCTGGCATTGATCAAGCGATACGTATGCACTCCGAACCCTTCAATCATTCTGAGCGAACGGGGAATCGTGCGGTCCGACATGATCCACGCCACCATGTTCATGCTCTCGGGAGTAAGCGAAATAAAATCCCAAAAGGTATCGTGAGCCGTGGCCGATTGGGGAAAGCCCCGGTCCGCCTCCATTTTGACCGCGTGAACCAGGTCAGGAAATTTCATCGCATCCTGAATAAAAAAGACCGGGATATTATTTCCCACCAAATCAAAATTTCCCTCGGCCGTATAAAATTTTACCGCAAAGCCCCGGACATCGCGCGGCATATCGCCTGACCCCGCGCCGCCCGCAACTGTCGAAATGCGGATGAACACTTCCGTTTTCACCTTCGGATCTTGAAGAAAGGCCGCCTTGGAAATGTCCGCGCAGGATTTATAACATTTAAAATAACCGTGCGCCCCGGTGCCGCGCGCATGCACGATGCGCTCGGGAATCCGTTCATGGTCAAAGTGGGTGATTTTTTCCCGTAAAACAAAATCCTCCAGCAACACCGGCCCGCGCGGCCCGGCCTTCAAGGAGTTCTGATTGTCCGCGATCGGAATTCCCTGGTTGGTCCTTAGCGTATTGGCGGCGCTGCTCGTGGTTTGGTGCGTTTCGGCCCGATGCCCGGCTGGCGAATTTGATTTCTTATTTTTTTTCATAAGCAGTCATTTCAATTTTGTTGGGTAAAGCAATAACGAATCATAATTCCAATTTGCAACCGCACAAATTTTATTCGCCATCTCAAACCAGGAATATTCTGCCATTCAAAAGCGCATCCACATTAGAGATTTAGTAGTCCCCATTTTTAATTTTGCATTTTTAATTTTTAATTTCCTTCTCCTCATCCTTCACCTACGCTTCCCTGCGTCACAAAACCCTATGAACCGCCGCCAATTCATCCGCACCACCGCCGTCGCTGCTGCTGCCACCACCATTAATTTGCCAAGCCTTCGCGCCGCGGAGAAAGGTGTGCATTGGCCCATCGGTTGTTACAATCGCCCGTGGGTGGATGACAAAGACGGCTGGACGCTCGATACCGGCCTCGATGGCATCAAGGACGCCGGCTATAAAATCATGGGCCTGCTCACGCTCTTCAAGGGACAACCCTTCATCGGCGCCGACGCCACGCCGGAATATTTGGCCACGCTCAAAAAACAAATCGCCGCGCGCGATCTGAAGCCCATCATGGCCGCCGTCCACACCAAGACCAGCTTGTCTGTGCCCGACTCCGTTCAGGACGTGCGCAAACAAATTGATCACGCGAAATTTCTTGAAGTGGAATATCTTCTCACCTTCGGCGTGGATCATCCCAAGGACTATGAAGATTACTACCGCGTGATGGCCGATGCCGCGCCCTACGCGCAGGAACGCGGGCTCAAGCTCGTGCTAAAACCGCACGGCGGCGGCAGCGGCGCGGCGGAGGAAATCATGCGCTGCGTGGCCAAGGTCAACCAGCCGAACTTCAAGATTTGGTACGACGCCGGCAACATCATTTATTACACCGGCAAAGACCCGCTGGAACAGTTGAAACCCATCATCCAGCACGTCACCGGCTTTTGCGCGAAAGATTGCGCCGGAGTAAAAGGCGAAATCTGGCTCGATTTCGGCAAAGGCAAAGTGGACTTCCACGGCGTCTTCGCGATGCTCAAGGACGCCGGCTTCAACGGCCCGGTAATGGTCGAATGCTGCGAAAAAGGCCCAAAGCCCGAAGACGTCACCGCCGGCGCGAAGCGCAACCGCGAAATCCTCGAAAAAATGTTCGCCGAGCTTTGAGCGAAATTTTTTTACGGCGCCAGCACCGTGCGATAATAGCGCCGCGGAAAAACACCCGCCTCCGAAAAAACAAACGAGCCGTTGTTGGGAAAATTCGTCGCAAGCGGAAACCAGTCCTGCAAATTCTCCGAGCCCTGCACGATATACGCGTAGCCATTCATCCCGGTAAATTGAATCTGCGTCGTGCCATTGGTTGAAACGAGCGAGCCGATTGCATCAGGCCGGAGCAACGGAAGCAGTTGCGCCGGCAATGCCTCGTACGCGGAGTCGCCTGGGCCGAGCATGGGATTGCTGGTATTAATAAACGGCGAAGCTACCGTCAACTGCGGCACAGCCAAAAGCGAAATGGCATTCGTGAAAAGCCCGCCGGGTTCGAGCGCGCGTTGTGCATTAATACCCGAAACAATTTGCGCGATCGCTGCACTGTTGGTGATGGCATCAATGACCAGCGGCATTTGAGCACTCCCGGTATTCGTAAACACCGTCAATCCCTGAAACGCAGGCGACCACGCGCTGACCAGTGATTGGTTGAAGCCATAAGTAAAATGCGGGTCTCGCTGCGGCGCGAGATATGGCAATAGACACGCAACGATTCCCCAGTCATTCGTCGGCTCCGAGAGCACGGCGTCAGCGTCATTCGTGTCACCCGTCCACGATTCCCAAATGTTGAGCGGAACGGAAGTTGATTTCAAATAAACCGTCTGCCACGGCGTGCCGCGATGGACGTTGGCAATGGATTGAAGTGTCAGCGGCAAGTTCGTCGGAAAATTCCAACTATCGGAATTGAGCACAAGCGGGTCTTTGATAGCCGGACTGAAGGCATATGTGGTTAGAGGGTCTGTTCGGGTGCCATTTGGAGTTCCGATGTCATCCCAAGGCCGGTAGAGTGGATTGGGATTGCCAACATTCGAAAGAAAATTCGTGAGAGCCGGTAAAGATCCGACCAAAACGTAGTTAGTCGTGAGATGCAATTGAATGGGCGAAGGAGTCAAATCGCTGAGCATGTAATGAACCAACGGATCATTCGCTTGCCACACGTAGGTGGAGACTATTTTGCGGGTGGGAGTAAAAGGCGTGATTAAAGCGTTGGTTAATCCACCTTGGCCGTTGATAAAAGCGGCAAAGGCTGCGATTGCATTCATTTGTGAATTACCGGGTAATGAATCCGCAATCCAATCCGCGGGAGATAAAAAATTAGCGACGTTGACGCCCTCTGAAATTGAGATTTGATTTAAAATTCCTCGATTTAAATTCGTAAGCCACACGCCGCCATCTCCACCGCCGTCCGTTCCTGGAAGTTCGGAAGTCAAATTTCGCGTGAAATTCATTCCACCCAACTGCACATAATCAATCACTCGTCCCGTTATGTGATCCAACATTATAAATCGAAGCGTATTCGTCGCATTCAAAATGAAATTCGGAGCCGGCATGGTAACGCTAAGATCAAAATTGGTGGCTGTGCCAAAATGCGGAATGGGAGTCGTATGATAAACCATGTCCGGAAGGAAGATCGTGTTTGTGAGCATGGGCACCTGAAAGGAATTAGTATTAAATAGATGCGGTGAGTTCGGGCTGATAGCGGCTCCTGCCCAGGCATTCGATTCAATCGTATAACGCCAATCCAACCCGTTCACGCCAGTTCTGTTCGACGAAGCGAGCAGAACGGAATCATTGCTCACTGACATGCTCAGATCACACGCGCCTAATAAATCCACCGCTCGCGGATAAAAATTCGAATACGAATTCCATGCTTCAACTCCAATCGTGTTCGATATGCCAACGATGTATTGGACGTTCGTCTGAAACATCGGTGGCGTGCCGCCGAAATTTAGATTCACCACCTCCACTCGGCGCGTGACCTGCGCGATGCACGCCATCGAAATCTCATTAAAATTTGGAAACCCTTTGCGCGCGCCGATCACCCACGGAATCCCATAAATATTTGTGGTAGTGCTGCTGACCAAAGCTAAATCATCGGGAAGTGTCAGCGGAATCGCATTGTAACTCAGCGTGCCATCGCCTTCTTCTACATAACCGGAAATAAAAATATTGTTGCCCGAGCGATTGAACGTCGGGCGAAACACCGAAGGATAAAACGGTCCGTTCGGTGACATGCCATCGCTGAACGCGCGATTCGTCGTCGAGTCGTAAAGATTCGCGGCGAGTTGAAGCAGACGATGCACTGCGGGCGTATAAAAATTTATCGGGTAGATCGGGATGTTGGTGACGGTGAAATTATATCCCGCGTTTTGAAGAAACAAATTGGCCGTGCCTGTAAAAAAATTCAGCGGCGAAGACGTGTCCAGCGGTTGCGACGCCTCCACTCCGCCCAAACTCAAAAGCAAAACCCCCAGCGTTACAACACACCTTAACCAGTGAGAACATTTATTAAACGGCAAGCGACTCGGCGACAACTCACCCTGACTTTCATTCACC
The DNA here is from genome assembly GCA_036268055.1 of Verrucomicrobiia bacterium. Lineage (NCBI taxonomy): Bacteria > Pseudomonadati > Verrucomicrobiota > Verrucomicrobiia > Verrucomicrobiia bacterium. The sequence continues at coordinate 23,262 of DATAUW010000003.1, forward strand.
GCCCGAGCATAAACGAGAACCATAAACCTGTCATTCCCTGTTTAACCTCGCCACTTCCCCTGCTGCGCAACTTCTGCGCACCTGAGCCGTTCCCTGCGCAGCTTCTGCGCGAATTTCAAATTTCCCCTTCCCACCACCCCGGTTTTGGCTGCAAAATGCCATAACACCTGATTGGCACGACAGTTGCATCCATAGGTCGAACACAACTGTTGGGAACGCAGTTTGGCCCCGCAGTGTCAACTCAACCATTAACCAAATAACATATATATATGACAAAAATTAAGAGTCTCCTCCTGGCGGCGGGCTGTGCGGCCTTCCTCGTTTCCGGTTCCAACAGCGTCTTCGCCCAGGGTGGCGGACGCGGCAATTTCGATCCCGCTCAAATGCGCGAACGCATGGTCGAGCGCTATAAGGAATCCATGGACGTCACCGACGACGCCGAATGGAAAGTCCTCCAGGACGCCATCGGCAAAGTGATTGACGCCCGTTTTGAAGTCATGCAAGGCCAGTTCGGCGGCGGTCGCGGTGGTCGTCGTAATAACAATAACAACGGCGACAACAACAATGCTGACAACAATGGCGGCCAGCAGCGCCGTCGTGGTGGTTTCGGCACTCCGAGCCCGGAAGCCGAAGCTCTCCAGAAGGCCATTGATGACAAAGCTCCCGCTGACGAAATCAAGGCCAAGCTCTCCGCGCTTCGCCAATCCAACGCCGCCAAGGACGCCAAACTCACCGCCGCGCAGGATGATTTGAAGAAATTGCTGACCGCGCGCCAGGAAGCTGTCGCCGTGTTGGGCGGTCTCTTGAAGTAAGTTGCACGCACGTTGACGATTCACATGAGCGAAACCCAAACAGCCACCAGTGACTTGCAGGCGCTTCTCGATCGTATGGTCGAAGCGCGGCAATTATCGTCAACGGACGCCTCGACCCTCGCGCGTCAAAACCGCTCGGGGGCCGATTCGCCTGCCCAGTCGGAGGACGAAATCCTCCGCTGGCTGGCGAAGGAATACGCGGTCGAATACACCACGCTCGATGACATCGAGCCCGACCGCGAATTGCTTTCGCTCTTTCCCGCGCGCGTGTTGTTGAAGGAGGAAATCCTCCCGCTCAAGCGCGTCAACGGCACGGTGGAAGTCGCCACCAGCCGCCTTTTCGCCACGCAAGGCCTCGACACGCTCAAGACGCTGACCGGTCTCAAGGTCAAGCCCGTGCTCGCCCCGAGCGAATCCATCCAGCGCGAGATGAAGAAGCATCTCGGCGTCGGCGCGGATACCATCGGCACGCTGGAGGAAGATGCCCCGCTGCAAGTGGTGGATGAAAATCGCGAGGACGGCAATCTGGATGATGCCGCTGAAGACGCCTCGATCATCCGCTTCGTGAACCAGGTTTTGTCTGATGCCGTCGAGCTTCGCGCGTCGGATATTCACCTTGAGCCTTTTGAAGATGAATTTCGCATTCGTTATCGTATTGACGGTGTTTTGCAGGAAGTCCCGGTGCCCGGACAACTCAAGCGTTTCCAGCCGGCCATCGTTTCGCGCATCAAGATTCTCAGTCATTTGAACATCGCGGAAAAGCGGTTGCCGCAGGACGGCCGCATCAAGATTCGCCTCACGAACAATGAAGTGGACATCCGCGTGTCCGTCATTCCGATGCTTCACGGCGAAGCGGTCGTGCTGCGTTTGCTGCGCCAGAATTCCAAGAACACCGACCTCGGCATGGGCCAGCTCGGCATGGATGCCCGCGAACTCGCCAGCTTCAAGCGCGTCATCCAACTGCCGCACGGAATTATTTTGGTCACTGGCCCGACCGGCAGCGGCAAAACCACCACGCTTTACATCGCGCTCAGCGCCATCAACGACAGCGAGACCAAGATCATCACGATTGAAGACCCGATTGAGTATCAGCTTAAAGGCGTCAATCAAATCCAGGTCAACGAAAAGTCCGGGCTGACGTTCGCCAAGGGTTTGCGCTCCATTTTGCGCCATGACCCCGACGTCGTGCTCATCGGGGAAATTCGCGATACCGAAACCGCCCAGATCGCCGTGCAAGCCTCGCTCACCGGCCATTTGGTTTTCTCCACGCTGCACACCAACGACGCTCCCGGCGCGGTAACACGTCTGGTTGACATGAAAGTTGAGCCGTATCTCGTCGCCTCCTCGCTGGAAGCCGTCCTCGCACAACGTCTCGTGCGCGTCCTTTGCCCGTTGTGCAAAGTCGAAGACACCTCCAAGACCACCGCCGCGATCAAGGAACATCTCGGCTTTCCGCGCGACTTGAAAGTATTCCGCGCCGTCGGCTGCCGCGAATGCCGCAACACCGGTTTCCACGGACGCCACGGCATCTTCGAGTGGATGGACATGAACACGGAAATCCAGGAAAAGATTTTGAAAAATTGTTCGAGCCACGAAATTCGCGAAGCCGCCTTGCGCAACGGTTTGCGCTCACTCAGCGACGACGGCTGGCGGCTCGTGCGCCAGGGCATTACCACGCCCGAGGAAGTCATGCGCGCCACCAAGGACCAGACTTTCGGCGCGACCGCGAAGGAAGAGATCAAGGCCGCCGCTGAAGAACCGAAAGCCGCGTAGCCATGGCTGTATTCCAATATAAAGCCCTGCAAACCGACGGCAAAACCGCCGTGGGTGAACTCGAAGCCGGCGGACGCCAGGAAGCCTTCCGCCAGATGGAAGAGCGCGGCCTCAAGCCCATCAGCCTCTCGGAAAAATCCGGTGGCGCCGTCGCCAAACCCGCGCGCAACGGCCTCGCCGCTCCGGCCGCGGCGCCCGCGCCTTCGGCCGCATCCAAGCCGCTGTTCCAATCGCGCAAAGTCTCGCCGCGCATGCTGGAAAATTTCACCCGCCTGCTCTCAAGCTTGCTCGCCGCCGGCGTTCCGCTAAGCCGCGCGCTGGTGATTCTTTGCAAGGAAGCCGCGTCGCCTGCCGCCGCTGAACAATGGAAGCAAGTCCACAGCTCCGTGATTGACGGCGTGTCGCTGGCGGATTCCATGGCCCAATCGCCGGACACTTTTCCTCGTGTGTATGTCGCGATGGTTGAAGCGGGCGAAACCGGCGGTTTCCTCGATCTCGTGCTCGCGCAGATCGCGGATTTTCAGGCGCGCGAAAAAGACCTGCGCGGCAAAGTCACCACCGCCATGATTTATCCGGTGATTCTGCTGTGCATGACCTTCGCCGTGCTGATTTTCCTGATGGTGTTTTTTATTCCGCGCTTTCAAACCATCTTCGTCAGTTTCGGCGCGCAACTTCCGCTGCTCACGCGTGGCATCATCGCCGTCAGCCGCGTGATGATTCATTATGGTGTATGGATGGCGGCGGCTGTGGCGATCGGGGTTTTCCTGATTCGCGGCTGGATCGTATCTGAGAAAGGGCGGCGTTCATGGGAAGGCATTGTGTTGCGTTCGCCGATTGTCGGCCCGTTGATGGCGCAATTCGCCATGGCGCGTTTCTGCCGCATGTTGGGGACGTTGCTCGGCGCGGGCGTGCCGCTCGTGCAATCGCTCAACGTCGCGCGCAAATCCATCGGCAACCAAATCCTCGTGGATGCCGTGTCCAACGCGATTGACCGCGTCAAGGAAGGCGGGCAACTCGGCAAAAGTCTCGCCGAGTGCAGCAATCTATTCAGCAGTTCCGTCGTTGAGATGATCGCGGTTGCGGAGGAAAGCGGACGCCTCGATCAGGAACTGGTGCGTATCGCGCTGGTGACAGAAAGCGACCTCGACCGCAATTTGAAGACCGCCGTTTCCATCGCTGAGCCATTGATTTTGTTTTTCATGGCCACCGTCATCGGAACCATTTTCATCGGCATGCTGGTGCCGATCTTTACCTTGTCGTCTCATATTAAATAAATTCAAAATCCATCGAACTATGAAAATAAATCGCAGCAACTATCGTAGCTATACTGGCGCGCGCTCCGCATTTACCCTGATCGAACTTTTGTTGGTGCTGGTCATCCTGGGCATCCTTGCGGCCATCGTCGTGCCGAGATTCGGCGGCGTCAGCGCCAACGCGCAGAAGAAAGCGGCGGCCACGCAGATCAGCACGCTCGCTACTTCGCTGGATATGTTCGAGGTGGACAACGGCCATTATCCCAAGTCGCTGAACGACCTTATGGTGCAGCCGCGCGATTCCCAAAACTGGCATCAATATATGGAGTCCATCCCCGTTGATCCCTGGCAGCATCCTTACGTTTATGTGGCTCCGGGCAAGCACCGCCCGAATTCCTATGACCTGTCGTCCATGGGGCCGGATGGAAGACCGGGAGGCGATGATGACATCGTTAACTGGCAAACGAAATAAATGGCGGCTGGCATTTAATACCTGCGCCGCGATTTTTTTTCTGATTGTGATTAGCGGAATATTGTCACCAATATTTTTTCCAATCTCGCATACCAGTAAAAATGCGCTAATGAAGGCCGCGAAAACCCAAATGAAAACTTTCGGAGCCGTATTGGAAATGTATCGCCACGATACCGGGCAGTTTCCGAATGGCCTCGTGGATTTGATGGTGCGCCCGGCGGCAGCGACAAATTGGACACAATATATGGAAGCCATTCCGATTGATCCCTGGGGACATCCATATATCTATATTTTTCCCGGCGAAAAGGATTCCAACACGTTTGGCCTTTCGTCAGCCGGGCCGGACGGACGTTTAGGAACCAAAGATGATATTGTTTATCAACCATGAACAGCACAGCGGGCCACGCCATCGCCGCGCATTCACGCTCATTGAGTTGATGCTGGTGATGGTGTTGCTGACGATTGTGATTTCATTGGTGGTTCCGCAGTTGGAAACATTTTTTGCCGGTCGCACGCTGAATTCGGAAGTGCAGCAGTTTGTGGCGTTGACACATTACGGGCAGAGTCGGGCGGCGTCCGAAGGCGTGCCGATGTTGCTGTGGGTGGACCCCGGCGCGGGCCAGTATGGTTTGGAACAGGAACCGGGTTACAACGATACCGACCCGAAGTCCGTGGAATACAGCGTGGGTGAAGGCGTGAAAATCGGCATCCCCAAGAACGGCATAAAAGCGGTCAAGCGCGGCAAGATGCAGGGCATCCATTTTTCGCCGGATGGAAATGTGGTGAAAGACACGAGCCTCGCGAGTGTGTTTTTTCAGGAAGGCAAGCATGCGCCGGTGATCATCGGTCAGACGGCGAACGGGTTGAGTTATGAAGTGCAAAACTAAAATACGAAACAGACTGGCGTGCCCGCAGAAATGCGCGGCGACGCGCGTGCCGTATTTTGGCTACACGCTGATCGAATTGATCGTCTGCCTCGCATTGATGGCGGCGGTGATTCCGATCATCGTCCAGGGCTTGCACACAGCCGCGCTCGCGGGTGAAGTTTCCGAACGCAAGGCCCTCGCGGCGCGCATCGCCGACCGCGTGTTGAACGAAACCATCGTCAACGGCCAGACAATCACCGCGACCAGCGGTTCCGAGCAGCAAGGCCCATTTCAATTTCATTGGACGGTGAAAAACGAACCGTGGACGCAAGCGGGCGGACTCGCGGCGAATGAAAATGCCAACGGCGTGAATCAGGGCGTCGTGAACGAAAACCTGATTCACCAGCTTTCCGTGGATGTAGTTTACACCGCGCAAGGCAAGAATTTTTCCGTCCACCTCAGCACGCTCATCAACACCTCGCAACCGTGAACCCTGCGCTCAAATCATCCAGTGCAACGGACAACGCGAGACTCCGCGAGCGAGGCGAAGTGGCGTGTATGCCGGCGCGCGCATCCACACAATACGCGTGTACAGAATTCTTCTCCTTCTCCGCCGCCGCCAGCGGGGGAGAGGGCCGGGGAGAGGTGGTCCCCTCCGTTCCGCCAGTTGTGAGAGTGCGCCCGTTGAGAGATACCATCGTTTTGTTGGAAGATAAAACCCTCCTCACCCCTTGCCCTCTCCTCCATGAAGGGTCATGGAGGAGAGGGAGTTCAGTTTCGGAAAATTTTACCCCTCGGGACAGTGCTGCATCGTCTCGGAGCTTTTCGCGCGAGCGCGATGCCTTTACCCTGATCGAACTGCTCATCGCCGTGGCCATTTCCGCCATCGTGCTCATTTCCATCAGCACCTTGTTTTTCGGCGCGATGAACTTGCGCGAGCGCGCGAGTGAATCCGCGGGCCGCACGGCGCCGGTGGACCGCGCCATCGCGATCATGAAGCGCGACCTCGAAAATATCGTGCCCGTGGGCAAGCTCGCCGGTCCGATGGGCAGCGACGCCGTCGGCATCGGCATGGTTCAGCCCTCGCTTTTGGAAATTTTTACCGGCAGCGCGATGATCACGCCGGACGTGCCGTGGGGCGACGTCCAAAAAATTGATTATTCACTGCAAGCGCCGGCCGGCCGTAACAACCTCGGTCGCGACCTTGTCCGCGGCGTGACGCGCAATCTCCTCGATCCCACCGGCACGCTGCCGCCCGATGCGCAGGTGCTTCTGCCGGGAGTCCAGACACTGCAATTTTCCTTTTACGACGGCACGAATTGGAACGACACCTGGAGCACCACGCTCTCGAACATCCCCATCGCCATTCGCGTGTTGATCAGTTTCGCCACCACGAAAAGCGATGCGGCCACCAAGCCGCCCGTGAATTTCGTGGTTCCCATCGTCACGTGGTCGAATACCAATTCCATCACGAACCAAATCAGCAACTGATGAATCTGCGCCCAAATAAAGCTGCCAGCATCGCCGGGTCGGAATACGGCTCGGTGCTGATTATTGTGCTGTGGATCATTTTTGGGCTCATCAGCATCACGCTTTATTTCGCGCACTCCATGAGCTTCGAGTTGCACACGGCGGACAACCGCGTGGCGGGCATGGAAGCCGAGCAAGCCATCGAAGGCGCGCGCCGCTACATCACCTGTGTGCTCTCGAACGTGAACGCCATCGGCATCCTCCCCGATCCCGCGACGTATCAGAACGAAGCCGTGCCCGTCGGCAACGCCCATTTCTGGCTCATCGGCCGCGGTGACGATACCCAGACTCCCGTGACCTCGCCGCACTTCGGGTTGATTGACGAATCCTCGAAGATCAACCTCAACAGCGCTTCGAGCAATGTCCTGTTTAATCTTCCGCGCATGACACCCGAGGTGATCGCGAATATTCTGGCATGGCGCAGCACGAACACCACCACGCAATCCGGCGGTGCGGAGTCCGACACCTATCAAACGCTCCAGCCGCCTTACACCGCGAAGAATGCGCCCTTTGAAACCGTGGATGAGCTTCGCCTGGTTTATGGCATGGACATGGACACTCTCTACGGTGAGGATGCCAACCTGAACGGCGTGCTTGATCCCAATGAAAATGACGGCGACGCCTTGCCACCTTCCGACAATATGAACGGCACGCTCGATCCGGGCTTGCTGGAATATTGCACCGTCTATTCCGCCGAACCCGCGACCGACAGCAATGGCGCGACCCGCATCAATGTCACGAGCGCGATCAATGAGACCACGCTGAAAAACATGATGATTACTAATGGCATCGCTGCCAATCGCGCGGATCAAATCATCGCGGCATCCGGCGTTGCCAATACCGGCACGACTTTCACGAGCGTGTTGCAATTTTATTATCGCAGCGGAATGTCCGTGACGGAATTTCCAAAAATCGAAGGCAGTTTGCGCGGCGCATCGCTCGTCGGCCTGATCAATGTGAACACCGCCAGCGAGGCCGTGCTCGCGTGCCTGCCCGGATTGACCAACGGCGAAGCCGCCCAACTCGTGCAATATCGCCAGCAGAACACGAATAATATCAGCCAGACGCCCTCGATGGTTTGGGTGACGCAAGTGTTGTCGCAGCAGGACGCCGTCGCCGCCGGGCCGTACCTCACCGGGCACAGTTATCAGTTCATGGCGGACGTCGCGGCCCTCGGGCATGAGGGGCGGGGTTACCGCCGCACCCGGTTTATTTTTGACACCCGGCAGGGGATTCCGATTGTCCTGCATCGGCAGGACTTGAGCGAGCTGGGCTGGGCGCTCGGCAAAGACGTGCGGGACAAATGGCTCCTCGGCAAACAGAAACCATGATCAAACTTCCAAAAACCAAACGCGCTTCGTCGGTGCTGGGCATCAGCCTCGACGGCAATCGCCTTGAGGCCGTCGTGATGCGCCGGAATGGTTCGCTGCAAATCCAGCAGACACTTTCCGTGCCGCTGGCGCTCTCGCCCTTGAGCGGCGATCCCGAACTCGTCGGCCGCGAAATCCGCAATCACCTCGATCAGGCGGGCATCCGCGAGCGCCGTTGCGCCGTGTGCCTCCCGCTGAACTGGGTGCTCACGGTGCAGACCAAATTGCCCGACCTGCCGGAAGAAGACATCGCCAGTTTCCTGGCGCTTGAATCCGAACGCGGTTTTCCTTCGGGCCACGAGAATTTATACATCGCCGATTCGCGCGTGCGCGTCGCCGGTGGCGAACAATACGCCACGCTGCTGGGCATTCCGCGAAATCATATTGCGATTCTTGAGCGCGCCTTGAAAGCCGCGCAACTGAAGCCGCTCACTTTTTCCATCGGCATCACCGCGCTTGCCGCCGCCGGCACGGAATCACAACCCGGCCTGTTGACCCTCGGCATCGCGCCGCACGGAATTGATTTGCAAGTCAGCGCGGGCGGAGGCATCGCGGCGTTGCGCTCGCTCGATGGTGCGCTGGACACCGATGCCGCGCTCAAGGGCATTGACGCCGACCTCGTGGCGCGCGAAATCCGCATCACGCTCGGCCAGTTGCCCGCCGCCTTCGGCAAGGATGTTCGCCTCGCGCGCATTTATAGCCGCGGCGAAATCGCGCGCCAGTTCAATACCGACATCGCCCGCCGTCTCGAAGGCATGGGCCTCAAAGTCGAATTGATGGACCGCGCTTCCGACGCGCAATTTTCCACCGCGCCCTCGCCGGACATCGCGCTTTCACCCGCGCTCGCGCTCGCCGCGAATTTCCTTCGCAGCGGGCTTTCCAGGCCGGAATTTTTGCCGCCGAAAGTCCATCCCTGGCAGCAATTCATCAACAACAATCTGGCCTCGCGGAAATTCGGTTGGGTCGGCGCGGCGGCGGGCGGCGCGGCGGCGATCGTCATCATCGCTTTCCTCATCCAGCAATGGCAAATTTCGCGGCTCGAAAACCGCTGGCACGGCATGTCGGCGCAAGTGGCTGAATTATCCCATGCGCAGGACCAGATCCGCCGATTTCGTCCGTGGTACGACCGTTCGTTCCGCGCGATGCGCATCATGAAAGCCATCACCGAGGCGTTTCCTGAAGCGGGCTATGTCTCCGCGAAGAATCTCGAAATCCACGATTTGTCGAACGTGACCTGCTCCGGCGTGGCGCGGGACAATCAATCTTATCTCGCGCTGCTGGCGAAATTGCGCGCCGACAGCGAAGTGACGGATTTAAAAACAGAAATGGTGCGCGGCCAGGCGCCGGTGCAATTCACTCTGAACTTTCAATGGGAAGCCAACAATGCCACTGGAAATTAAAAATCGCCAAAAACTCCTGATGATCCTCGCCGGGATCGCGGTGGGACTTTACGTCGGCGACACGGTCATCCTCACGCCGCTGATCAATAGCTGGCATGCGCGCACCGACCGCATCGCCGATTTGCGCAAGCAGGTGGACGACGGCGAGCGCATGATCCGGCGTGCCGACCTCGTTCGCGGGCGTTGGGATGAAATGCAAACGAACGCGCTGCCCTCGAATGTTTCGCAGGCCGAGGCCGACATGCTGACCGCGCTCGACCACTGGGAACGCCGTGCCGGGCTCACGCGCATCTCGATCAAGCCGCAATGGAAACAGCCCGAGGACGATTACATGACGCTCGAATGCCGCGTGGATTATACCGGTGACATGTCGCGCATTTCCCGGTTTCTTTATGAGGTGGAAAATGATCGCATGGGCGTGAAAGTGGATAACGTGGAAATTTCGTCGCGCGACGATTCCGGGCGCACGCTCTCGCTCGGCCTCGAAGTCAGCGGCCTGCTCCTCAACCCGCCCCCGCAACCCCAATGAAGCCCAAATCATTTAAAATATTTTTATTGGCGGGCTTGCTGGCCGCGAGCGCAACGGCGCGCGCGCAGGACACGAATGCGGTCGCGGGCACAAACGCGGTCGCAACCACCAATGCCAATTCCAGCGCCACTGCCGCCAGCAACAGCATGGCAGTGACGGATTTTCATTCGTTCGATTTGATCTCGAAACGAAATATTTTTGATCCGACTCGTTCGGGGACGAGAATTATTCGACGCACCGAACGCCCGCCGCGCGTGGATTCGTTCACCCTGGTGGGCACGATGAGTTATGAGCAGGGGCGGTACGCGTTTTTCGATAGCAACAGTTCGGAATACCGCAAGACGCTGAAACCGATGGATAAAATTGCGGGATATAAGATCACGCAGATCGCCGACGACCATATCGTGCTGGCGGCGTCGAGCAACCGGACGTTTAATTTGCCCGTCGGCATGCGCATGCGGCGGCAGGAAGGCGGCTCGTGGCGGAAGGCGGACGGTTCGGACGCGGACGAGACGTCCATTTCCACGCCGTCGGATTCCACCGGCAGCAACACAGCGATAACTGGGAGTCCGGCGAGCGCGCCGGAATCGAGCGGCCCGGAGAGTGATGTGATGAAGCGAATGATGATGAAGCGAATGAGCGAAAAATAAAACCTATGAAAAAAACTCTTTTACTGATCGGACTGGCCGGCGCGTTGTGCGCCACGGCGACTTTGCGCGCCGCCAATGATACCAATACAGCAGAGGCGGCAACCGTCGCCGCCCCGACCACGACCGGCGACGATCAACCGCTGCCGCCGCCACCGCCGGATGATGCCGCCGCGCCCGACAACAATGCCGCCCCGCCGGCTCCCGCCGACGTGTCCGCGCCGTCCACGCCATCCACACCTGCGACAACGACGCCATCCACTCCGTCATTTACGCCGGCGGTGACCTCGCCCTCCGCGCCGGTGTATGTTCCCGACACGAATGTCATTGTGCCGGTGCCGACCGGTGTGCGCGGGTTGCATTTGAACTTCCGCAATGCGCCTTTGGAAGCCGTGTTGAATTACATGAGCGCGGCGGCGGGTTTCATCATTCATCCCAAGACCGACATCAGCGGCAAAGTCACCGTCTGGAGCGAACAGCCGCTGACCAGTGACGAAGCGGTGAAATTACTCACGCGCATTCTCAACGATAACGGTTACACGTTGCTGCCCGAAGGCCGCACGCTGACGATCATCCGCACTTCAGACGCGAGGTTTAATAATATCCCGGTCATCGTGAATCCCGATCCCGCGACCATTCCTACGACGGCGGACATCGTGACCCAGATCATTCCGGTGCATAGCCTGAACGTCGTGCAATTAGTCAAAGACCTCGACCCGTTGCGCCCGCCGGACACGACCATCACGGCGGATGACTCCGCCAATTCGCTGGTGATCACCGGCACGCAAGCCAACATCCATCGCTTCGCCCAGATCATCGCCGGACTTGATTCGGTAAATTCCAGCAGCGCCACCGTCAAGGTGTATCCGTTGAAATATGCGGATTCAAAAGCGCTGGCGACTTTGATCACGTCTCTGTTTCCGACTCCCGATTCGCAGGGTGGTCGCGGTGGTGGCGGTGGCGGGCTTTTTGGACGTTTCCGCGGTGGCGGTGGCGGCGGGTTCAACCCATTCGGCGGCGGAGGTGGTGGCGGTGGCGATGATGCCGTCAACAATGGCCATACCCCGACGGCGAAGGTCACGGCGGTTTCGGATGACCACAGCAATTCCCTCGTCGTGAGCGTGCCGGACAGTTTGATCGCCACGATTGACGACCTCGTGGCCCAGGTGGATACGGCGGTCGAAAATTCAACGATCATGAAAGTGTTTCATCTCAAGAATGCCGATCCTTCGGAAATGGCGGATTTGCTCACGGCGTTGTATCCCGATGACACCGGCTCGGCCGATGCCAGCCAAACACGCTTCGGTTTTGGTGGTTTTCCCTTTGGCAACCGGGGAGGAAGACAGCAAAATTCCAGCAACGCCGAGAGTGACCGCATGAAAAAAATGGCCCACGTCAGCGCCGTCGCGGACAAGCGCACTTCGTCGCTCGTGGTGACTGCGGACACGAACGTCATGGACCAGATCCAGGTCATGATTGACGACCTGGATGCGCGCAACGACCGCAAGATGGCCGTGCATATCATCCCGCTGGATTACGCGGACCCGATAGACGTGCAGACGATCTTGCAGGACATCTATCCGGCGACGAGCGCGGCGGGCGGCAGTTCGCGCATCGGCAGCAGTTCGGCCAGTTCCACCAGCAATCCGCTGTTGAACCGCGCCAATACGCTTTTGCAGCAACAGAATAATACCTCCCAGTCCTCGGCCTTTGGCAGCGGCGCAACCGGCGGCACGGGCAAGGCCTTTTAATCAACCGCATTGGATTTCAACCCAGAAAGAAATTATATCATGATCGTAAACATACTGAAACAATGCCGTTGGGCTGCGGTCGTTGCCTTTTGGCTCGCGGCGGCGGTCGCCGTGGACGCGCAACAACGGGGCGGCGGCGGCGGTGGTGGATTCGGCGGCGGCGGTGGCACTGGATTTCGCACCAGTTCATCGGGATCATCAGCCTCTTCGGCGGGCAGCGGTTCCTCGACGCGCGATTATCCCAACGCCACTCTCCCGGGCGATGCCACGTTCAGTTACGACCCCGAGACGCATAGTCTGGTCGTGATGTCCGATGACGCGACCTTCGCGCACATCAGCGAGGTCGTTTCCAATCTCGACCGTCCCAAACCCCAGGTGTTGATCAAGGTGGTTTTCCTCGAAGTGCAGCACGACGACGCGCTGGATTTCGGTGTGGAAGGCGGCTATCACCACAACAGCAATCCGTCCTTGTTCGGCACGGGAGCGCCGGGCGTGGGGACTTCAAATGTTTTCGGCCTTAGCCAATTAGGCGCAAGCGGCGAGCAGATCGGGCAAACCGTGGTGCCCGGCGGCGCGGGTTTGTATTCGGTGATGGCGAGTGACTTCAATGCGACGGTTCGCGCGATTGCTTCGGCGCAAAAAGTCGAAGTGCTGTCGCGTCCGTCCATTATGGTTCGCAACAATCAGCCCGCGACGATCACGGTCGGCCAATCCGTGCCGCTCGTTACCGGCGTGGAAGCGGCCACGATCGCGTCCGGACCGGTCAGCGAAATCACTTACCAGAGCGTGGGAATTATTTTGCAGGTCACGCCGTTCATTTCGTCGGATGGGTTGGTGGAAATGATCGTCGCGCCGCAGATTTCCAGTTTGTCGGCGCAGACGGTGGCGGTGTCCAGCAATGTCAACGCCCCGGTCATTGATTTGCGTTCGGCCAGCACGGTGGTCGTGACGCCCGACGGCCAGACGGTGGTCATCGGCGGTTTGATGGAGCACGACAAGACGATCATTGATACGAAGATTCCGGTGCTGGGAGACATTCCGCTGCTGGGAAATCTGTTCAAGCACAAGCAAAGCGCCACCACCAAAAAAGAATTGATGATTTTCCTGACACCGCATGTTGTCTCGATGCCGAACCAGATCGCGAGCGTGAGCAAGCACGAGGAAAAAGCCGCGGACTTGTCGCGCCGCTCCTTCGGCGAACAGGAGCTGGATCAATATTTTGACCGGTTGCCCACGAAACCTCATACGGTCTGGAGTTCGCCCGAAACGGTGAAATAACGCGCCTTGAACTGGCGCGTTCTCTGAGGCAAGTATAACGCATGCCGGCATTCGCGAAGGAATGCCCGTGCGCGGTACGCGATTTGAAAAACCATAACTCATTATGACGCGCCGCAGTTGGCTGGTTTACGGAACGCTGCTGGCGATCTGGCTGGCGTTGCTCGGCTGGCAGGGTGCGGAGCATCTGCGCGTGCGCCGCGCCGCGCGCGGGCTCTTGCGGCATCGCGCGGAGGACATCTCGAACACGCTGGCCTTGATCATGCGCGTGACCGCGCGCGGGCCGTTTTCCCCGAAGGAAAGAATCGAACCGTGGCTCGAGGAGTTGGTGAAGGAGGGCGAGGTTTATTCCATCAAATTGTATAACGCGCAGGGCGAGGAACTCGTCGGCGCGGGTGCGCCCATCGAATTGCCCAAGGACGAATTGCCCAATGGAGAATATTGGGATGATGAGGAGCAGAAGGTCACGCTGAAGAATCTGGTGGATCTGGGCACGAACATCATCAGCACCTTTCCCACCAACCGCCCGCCGCGACCCGACTTTGACGGGCGTCCGCCGGGCGATACCAACGGCCCTCCGGGAGATTTCAATTCGCCGCCCCCACCGCCGCCCGACCTGGCGGGAATGACGAATATGCCGCCGGGCACAAATGGTTTCGACGGCACCAACGGGATGCGCCGGGGCCCGCGCCGCCCGCGCCTGACGCCGGCGGAAATGCAGACGTTACGCGAGAAAAAAGGCGCGCATGGGTTCGTGATGGTCATGTCCGCGCGCTCGGTGGCGATGGTGATGGAACAGGATTTGTGGCTGCGGCTCATCATCGCGATTTTGGCGACCGTGGGAGTCGTGGGTTACGGACTAGCGTGGAACAACGCGAACAAAACTTCCGAATTGCAGATCCGCCTGGTGCGCGCGAGCGAATCGAATCTGCATCTGAAGGAAATGAATTTGGCCGCCGCCGGTTTGGCGCATGAAACCCGCAACCCGCTCAACATCGTGCGCGGCCTGGCGCAAATGATCTCGAAGCAGGAAGACGCCTCGCCGGAGATCCGGCTCAAATCGCGCGAAATCATTGACGAGAGCGACCGCGTGGCGGCGCAGTTGAACGAGTTCATCAATTATTCGCGTCCGCGCGAAGTGCGCCGGGCGGCGACGCGCTTGAACTCTGTCGTCGGCGAAGTGGTGCGCGCATTGAATTACGACATCGAGGAAAAACACGTGCAGGTGCAGAACCTGGCCGAGGAATTAGTCATCGAGGCGGATGAACAGTTGTTGCGGCAAGCCTTGTTCAATCTGGTGATGAATGCCATTCAAGCGGTCGCGGACAAGGGCGAGATCCAGATTCGCACGGGAAAACAAGGCAATGCGGAAGCGTTCATCGAGATCGCCGACAACGGCCCGGGCGTCGCGCCGGACCAGCGCAAGGAAATTTTCAAACCTTACTTCACGACCCACGAGGAAGGCACCGGCCTCGGCCTCGCGGTGGTGCAACAGATCGTGCTCGCGCATGGCTGGGAAATTGAATGCGTGGCCAACCAGCCGGCCGGGGCGAATTTCCGCATCACGCATGTGAAGCTCACGGCGAAAGGGTGAGTCATGCCCCCCGAAACTCCCAAGCCGTCCGCAACCACCCCGCGCATCCTGATTGTGGATGACGACGCCGGGCAGCGGAGTTTGCTCAACACTTTTCTCACCAGCCAGGGATTAAAAACTGTGGTCGTTGATTCGGGGGAACGCGCGCTGGAAGTTTTGCGCAGCGAAGAAATCGCCATGATGATTTCGGACGTGCGCATGCCGGGAATTTCCGGGCTCGACACGCTGCGGCTCGCCCGCCAGGAACACGCGCGGCTGCCGATCCTGCTCGTCACCGCGTTCACCGACGTGCGCGACGCCGTGCACGCGATCCGTGACGGCGCGGTGGATTATCTCGCCAAGCCGATTGACCTCGACCAGTTGCTGGCGCTGGTGCGGCAGGCCACCGGACTTTCGCGCACCGCGCCGCTGAAGTTCAATGACAACCGGCAACTGCCGCCGCGGGTCATCGCGCAAAGCCCGCTGATGCAGGCGATTTTTCGCGACACCTCGCTCATCGCGCCTTCCGAAAGCCGCGTGCTCATCACCGGCGAAAGCGGCGTGGGCAAGGAAGTTTTGGCGGAAGTCATCCACGCGTGGAGCCCGCGTGCGGCGGGGCCGCTGGTGAAGGTGAATTGCGCGGCGATTCCCGAGACGCTGCTGGAAAGCGAATTGTTCGGTCACGAAAAAGGCTCGTTCACGGGCGCGGTGGCGCAACGCATCGGCCGTTTTGAGACGGCCAACGGCGGCACGATTTTTTTGGATGAGATCGCCGAGATGTCACCGCAGTTGCAGGCGAAGCTGCTGCGCGTGGCGCAGGACGGGCGTTTCCAGCGCATCGGATCGAACACGGAAATCCACGTCAACGCGCGCATCCTCGCCGCGACGAATCGCAATCTCGAAGAGGAAGTCAAGGCGGGGCGTTTTCGCGAAGACCTTTTTTATCGCCTCAATGTCGTCGAGTTGAACATCCCGCCGTTGCGCGAGCGGCGCGAAGATATTTTGCCGCTGGCGACGCAAATTCTCGGCGACCTGACGAAAGGCCGCGCGAGATTGTCGCAAGCCGTGGCGGAATCGCTGGAGCGATATTCCTGGCCGGGCAACGTGCGGGAATTGCGGAACGCGATGGAACGCGCGGCGCTGCTTTCAGGTGGCGAACTGATTTTGCCGGAGCACTTGCCGGCGCGCGTGCGTTCAGGAGCGGCCCGCGCGCAAACGCCCGATGAAATGCCCGCCGACGCGCGGCGGCTCGAAGAAGTGGAACGCACGGCGGTGCTCGAAGCATTGCGAAAAAATGATTTCAACCGCACGGAAACCGCGAAGGCGCTGGGCATCAGCCGCCGCGCGCTGCTGTATAAATTACAGCGGCTGCGCGAGCAGGGATTTGAAGTGGACGCGGTTTAAGAAAGTGATGGCGGTGTAGCAGTGGGCGAAGCGGTTCGATTGCGGAAGCGAACGGAGGAGTTTTTACAATTATTTAACGGGTTCAAAGGGTCTTTTGATTCCTCAATCATGGTAGTGGGAACGAGATTCTTTCCATGAATATTAGAACCAGATTGTGGAAACGCCGGGGCGAGGAGACTGCTGGATTTGCTGATTGTGAACGTAAAACCACCAAAAAAACGCCGGTCATTTTGGTTCCGGTTGATGTGACGGCCGATTCGCTGCCCGCTGTGAAGGCAGCCATAAACCTGGCTAAAGAACTGGAGGCCCGGATGATTTTGTTTCACGCGATTCATCTGAATCTTTCACCTTTTGGCCCGGCGAATGTGGACAGGCTCATGGCCGATTTGCGGAGCGAAGCGGCCGTGAAGGTGAAAATACTCGCGAGCTTTGCGCAGATGGCGGCTGTTCCCGTGCAATGTTTGATCGGGCAAGGGCCGGTGGCAGCCGCCATTCTGAATGCAGCGAAGCAAAATTCCGCGAGCTTGATGGTCATGATGGCGGGGAAAGCGGGGTGGTGGCGCGAATTTTTCGGAAACAATTTGACCAAATGCGTCGCGCGAAATGCCGCCTGCACGGTGCTGGTTTTGAGCCCGGAAAAAAATCGGGCGGATGAATCGAACAAATTACGGGGCGCGCCGTCTAACTTTGTAGAGGTTAGAGATGGATATGACGTTGAACAATATCATATATGTGGCCGTGACGCTGGGGCGGGCGCTGGAACATAATCCGGGCCGGCTGGTGCCATTCGTCGCGGGGGCTTGTGTGGTCACGCTGATCATCGCGATTATTTCGGACGCGTGGCTGAGAACGCGTCCGGCGCGGGAAAAGAAGCCCGCCGTCGCGCGCATCCATTCTAATTCTACTCGCCAATAATTTTGACAAGGACGCGCTTGCGGCGGGAGCCGTCAAACTCACCGTAGAAAATTTGTTCCCAGGGGCCGAAATCGAGTTTTCCTTTCGTGATCGCCACCACCACTTCGCGGCCCATGATCTGGCGTTTCAAGTGGGCGTCCGCATTGTCTTCACCGGTGCGATTGTGCTGATACTGGCCGGTGGGCGCGTGCGGGGCGAGTTTCTCCAGCCAAAGATCGTAATCGGCGAGCAAGCCGGACTCCGCATCATTGATGAACACCGAAGCGGTGATGTGCATGGCATTGACGAGACAAAGCCCCTCCTGCACCCCGCTCTGCCGAACCAGTTTTTCCACGGTCGCGGTAATATTGACAAAACCGCGCCGCCCAGGAACTTCAAACCACATATGTTCGGTTAAAGATTTCACGGGGAATGTTTCACGGGTTCAATTTCAACTTTCAAGGTGACAAAAACAAAAAGGCCAAGCCGCAATGGCTTGGCGATGGTGTCAGAAGCGACGTCTTTTAGAAACGCAGCGTCAAATTCAGGCCAAGGCCGGTGTCCAATTTATCGTAGCTGGGAGTGAACTGGTCATCCGAGGTGCGGATGCTTTCACTGGCATAGACGCGCGCGGAAAGTTGCGGAGTGAAATACCAGGTGGCACTCGCGCCGAGGATATGCTGGAAATCGTTGCGAGCCACGCCGGCGAAGTCGCGCCGATAGTAGGTTTCGTCAAAGCGATAGTACGGCTGCAAAACCAGCTTACCCAGGATCTGCCAGCTTGCGGAGACGCCCACCACGGAATCGAGGCGGTCATTGACATCCTCAGAGCTTCCGAAAATGCTCGGGACACCCGTAAAGTGATACGATTCCTGGCCGATCAAAGAGACGATCAGGTTGTCACGAATTTTGAAGAACCGCTGCACGGTGACCGCAGGCATGACTTCGTAGTAAAATTGATTGTAGTTCGCCTGGGTGAGGAGGCGGGTGTAATCCAATTCGGTATCGAATTCCCAATTCTCATGCCAAAGATATTGGCCGGAGGCGAAGAAAGTTTGCGCGTTAAAATCGAGGGCGGATTCCTGGCTATTATCGCCGAGACCGTAATTATACCACTGGCTACGGAATCCGACGCGCGGCGCGAATTTGCCCGGGCCGAGATCGTAAGCGGAGGGCGCAAACGCGATTTGGACCGTATTGACCGCGTAGAGAGTGGAGACGTGGAAATGATTATCGAGGCGGTTATTATCGGTGAAGGCATATTGCGTATCGGCCACGCCTTCAAAATAATTGTGGATCGGTTTGATTTTGAGAATGTGCTGCGGGCCGACATCTTCATCTTCACCAGGATAAAGCTCGGGGGCGTTGGTGGTGGTGAGATTATTGAGCATCTCCTCCTGCTGGCGGGTGGCCGTGTTTTGATTGTATTGCAGGACCGGAGCCGGGGTGGTTTGCCCATTGATGGCTTGAATGGCGGGCGCCTGTGCCAAAAGCAGGCCGG
Source organism: Verrucomicrobiia bacterium (assembly GCA_036268055.1). NCBI lineage: Bacteria > Pseudomonadati > Verrucomicrobiota > Verrucomicrobiia > Verrucomicrobiia bacterium. The sequence goes on from DATAUW010000003.1 coordinate 42,312, forward strand.
TCGAGCCGAGATAGAGTGACGCAACGGCGGTGACTGCGGTTTTAAATTTAGCGCGCATGGTCAGTTGGTTTGTCATGGTAATAAATTTATTGGTTAAGGCGTTCACAAACCATGGACGGTGTATCCGGCAGCGCCTTGTTGAATCATGGCGTCGGTGATCAGCGTACCCTGGAAGGTCACACCTTTGACCAGATTGACGTCGCCAAGGATGATTTGTTTCATCGTATTTGCGCCTTGAGCGGTGACGCCATTGGCTACGCCGAAGCTGGTGTTGCCGCTGTTGGGCAGCGCCACATCCGTAAGCACAATCGTGCGGGCGTTGACGTTCAGCGAGCCGACACCGGAAAGGTCCGCGTTTTGGACTTGAGCCATCGCGCTCAGTTGAGTGCCGGAAGAAATGTTCAGCGTGCCGGCGGCGATCTGTCCGGGGGTATCAATCAAAATGCCGTCTGGCGAGTTGAAGGTGATCACACTCGCAGTGAATTTGGCGCCGTTGTTGATTGTGAGCTGCCCGGAACTGTTCGCCACGGAGATGGAACCGGATTGCGCATTGGCGGTGATAGTGCCGCCGATATTCGCGCCGCCGATGGAGGAAAGTTGGACGGAGGAATTTCCGCTCAGCACGGTGGAAGACGCCGTTTGCAAAAACCCGCCGGAAGTAATGCCGATGTTATCGCCCGAAATCTGAACGCCCGCATTGATGGTGATCGGGCCGTTGTCCGAGATGAGGCTGATGTTGCCGCCGGAAGGCGCGCTGGTGATATTGCCACCGATGCTCATGGCGTCGGAGGAATGCAGGCTGACGCTGGAGTTGCCGACGATGGTGCTGGTTCCGTCAATCAGGATGCTGCCGTCATCCGCGATGAGGGCCACGTTTCCGCCGCTGAGGCTGGCGCCGGGGCTGAGGTCAAGATTACCCTCGAAGGTTTCGACATTAATATTGCCGCCAGTGGAAGCGACATTGGCCCCGATCGTGATGTCCGAATCGGCTTGAAAACCAATGCCGCCGGAACCGTTGATCGTGACGCCGGGATCAATAAGAATGGAGCCCTCTTCCGAATTAATCTGGATGAGACCGGCGGCCATTTGAACGCCGCCAAGGATGTGGAGTTCATCAAAGCTGTTGTCAATAGTGAGGCGGCCAGTGCCTCCATTGGCGACGATATTTACGCCGACACTCATGCCGTCGCCGGATTCCAAATCAACGGATGCGCCGCCAGTGATGGTGCCGGGAGCATTAACCGATTGGGAAAGCGTGAGAGTATCATTGGCGGAAATAAGGATATTGTTGCCGGTGACAGGCGTCGAATTCAGGGAAATGGACGAATCACCTTCAACTGTAATATTCATCGCGCCCTGCATCGGGTCGCCAATGGTGGAGGAATCAAAACTGATGGGGCCATCCGATTCGACATCAATCACGCTGGCGGAGAGGATGGTTCCGTTATTAACGGTCAGCGGATTAAAGGAATCATTGAAGATATCCAACTCGCCGTCTTCGGTGTCGGCCCCGATGGTCGCGCCGTTAAGGGTCATTCCGTTGCCGGAAGTCAGCCCGACATCCCTGCCTTGAATGTTCGCGCCGGCGACGTTGATGGCGCCGATATCGGAATCAATCGAAATATCGCCGGAGGTGGAGATTGACACGCCGGAGTTGATCGCCAGGGTGCCGGCGGTATTTGCCAGTGAAATATCGCCACTGTCCGAGGAAAGATTCTCGTTGATCGTCATTCCGCTTTCGGAATTTAAAATGATATTGCCGCCGGTCGTGATCTGGCCGGTCGTTGGCGTTTCGCCGGTCAGAGTGAGAATGCCGCCGCTGTCAATTTCAACCTGAGAAGCGTTGATGGGGGAGTCGGTGAGCGTGACATCTGAATCCGAACTCGAAAGTTCGACCTCGCCACTGTTGGCGAAGCTGACCTGGTTGAGGTTCAGGGCATTGATGGTGCCGAAATCTATCAGATCGGACTCCGAAGTGATTTTGCTGCCGGAAGCGATGGTGAGTGTGGCGCCCGCGAAATTAATGTCTCCGGAAAAGGCATCGCTCGAACCGGTATCGAGCGAGCCGGAAATAGCCAGCCCTTCGGTGGCCAGGAACGTGAACCGCGATAGCGACGAATAAGGGCTTAAGTCCACGGATGGCGTGCTGAAGGTAATATTGCGCGCGATGAAACCGGTGACGGTATGGAACGGCGTGGAACTGAATTCGGGCACCTCAACCGTAACCGGTTCGGTAAAGACACGGGTGCTGTCGAGAGTGGAACTGGAAATCGTGACGTCATTGGCAGCGCCGACGGTGGCTTCGGCTGGAAGGGCGGCATCGGTGATCGGCTGGCCTTCCTGCGAGATGAATACAAAGTTATCCGGCTGGACGAAACCGCCGTTCCGGAAAGTCAGGCCGTTCGGAACGACATAACCGGGCGGAAGGCCATTATTACTATTGGTGCTGCCGCCAGACATGGGCGTCAGCAAGGGATTGGAGCCGGTATTTTCGGGGTCGCCGCCGTTGAGTGCGGCGATGGCGCTGATGACCTGCACACCGGTGGAGCTGGCTTCGGAGCCGACGAGCAGGCCGGTGTCCGTGGCTTTGCCAGAAGCGATTTGTTTGATCTGGTGGGCGATCTGGGCGTTCACCTTATTGATGGACCCCAGGGGTTTGTTGAAACCTTGAACGAGGCGGCTGCCGGTGACCTGCTGGTCGAGCCGGAAGGAAAGCACCGGGCCGGGCAAACCGCCGGGCAATACAAAGATCAACTGGCCCGCGTGAATCTGGCGGGTGAAGCCTTGCTGAAATTTCACTTCAGCCGTGCCTTCGAGCGTCAGCACTTTGAAACCGCCGCTGGGCGTGGTGACCACGATGATGGTCGTGCCGAGCACGGCCGCCGTGGCCGCCGCGGTGTGGATCGAGCCGCCGCCTTTGCCCTTGGGCGAATTGAAAAGGAGGCTGCCTTGCTCGAGATGGATGCTGCGATTGGCGGCATCGAAAGAGAAAATGGTGTTGGCGCCGACGCGGGTGATGGTGTTGTCGGCGGCGACGAGTTCTGCGCGGGAGCCGGGGCCGGTACGCAGCACGTCCGGCATTTTGAAGAGGCCATCCACCGAGGCGGCATGCTTGGAATTATCGGACGTGGAGATGATTTCCACATCATTGACGACCTGGGTGAACTTGGATTCCTTGAGGTCAATGGCTCCGAAAGATGAGAGGCCCGTGAGAACGCCAGTAGTTGTTATAACAAATAATTTTTTCATAACCCGTAAGTCGAATCCGGTGCAGCTTGAGACGTGCCTTTAGAAAAGCGCACAATGGGCCAAATGTAAAGTCCCCTTTTACAAAAACTGATTTGAAAAAATCGTTTGGGTTATGAGGATGGATGAGGCACTCGTTCGGGAATGGTGACGGTCGTGCTGGCTTTTTTGACGCAGAGGCGCAGAGAAAAAACAAATATTGGATGGTACGGAGGAAACAAATTTTTCATCATCCATGACTCTTTCTCCCCGTGGCCGTCCGCAAGGACCTCTGCGCCTCTGCGTCAAATTGACTTGTCCCATGTCGGCAAAACTACAAAACGCCTGACCTTAAATTTCTTTTCTTTCTTGTGGGGCGTTTTTTGCTACAGATGAAGCGTGTATTTGGAATATTACGGCCTGACCGAGCCGCCCTTCACGATAACGCCGAATCCGCGCTTTCTGTTTTTCAGCGGCAAGCATCGCGAGGCGCTCAACCATCTTTTGTATGGCATCCGCGAACGGAAGGGGTTCGTCCAACTCACGGGTGAAGTCGGCGCGGGCAAGACGACCTTATGCCGCGCGTTGCTCGAACAGCTTGGCGAAAATTTTTCCACAGCGCTCATCCTCAATCCGGTGATGGGCATGGATCAACTCGTAAGAGCCGTCGCCATCGAGTTCGGTTTGGACGCGCGCGGGCTTGACCGGTTGGAAACCATCGCGCTCATCAATGATTTTCTGTTGCATCAGTTGGAGGCGAATCGCGAGACGGTTTTGATCATTGACGAGGCGCAGGACCTGACCAACGAACTGCTCGAACAAGTGCGGCTACTGTCCAATCTGGAGACAGACGACCGCAAGCTGCTGCAAATCGTGTTGATGGGACAACCGGAATTGCGCGACCGCTTGAACGACCATTCGCTAAGGCAGTTGCGGCAACGCATCACCGTGCGCTACCACCTGACACCCCTCACGCGTGCGGAAGTGGCACAATACGTGCAGCATCGGCTTCAAGTTTCGGGTGCGCAAGGCGCGCCTTACTTCACGACGCCGGCGTTGTGGCGGGTGTATCGCTACAGCCAGGGCATTCCGCGGTTGATAAACGCGGTGTGCGACAAGGCTCTGCTGGCCGCATTCGTGGAGCAGCGGGACAAGATTGATTTTCGCCTGGTCGGCCGGGCGTTGCGAGAGTTGGAAGGCAAGATTAACGCATGAGTTTGATTAACGATGCCCTGAAACGGGCGAAGGAAACGCAGCCGCAAGACGTGGCCGCCGATGGTCCGGCATTGCAACCGGTGATGCGCGCTCGAAACGCGCGCCCGGATTTTTTGCTGCCGATGCTGGCGGTGGTGATTTTGCTTTTGGCGGGATTATTGATTTGGGCATGGTCGCAAAGCGGCGGCGCGATGAAGGTGCGCGCGAATTCTTTTCCCGCTGAGCAAGCGCAGGCTCCGGTGGTTGAACCAGCCAAGCCGGTTCAAATGGCCATGACTGCGCCGACGCCTGCTCCTGCAATCGCCGCTCCGGAAAAACCGGCGGCGATGGTGATGGAAATAACGACTAATGCAGTTGCGGTCTCGCCAGTAGTTGCGCCGAAGCCGGAACCGGTCGTTTACAAGCTCCAGGGAATTTTTTATTCCAAGCATCCTTCGGCGGTGATCAATGGCAAACCGGTTTTCCCGGGCAGCCGCGTGGGTGAGGCGCATGTGGTCTCAATCGGCATAGATTCGGCGACGATTGTGCTGCCGACGGGTGAGCGGCGCGTCCTTGAACTGCCTTGACAAAAAACGGGTCCGGCAATAAACAGTTTCCATCGGACCAATCCAGTCAGCTTCGAAGCTTCGGTTACATCCGGATTTTAATCCACGTGTAATATCCTCGGCCGCTGGACGCCCGTATTAAATGGCTCCCGGAAAGCATGACCAAAAAAGAATCCTCGGCATTGACGGTCTCCGCGCCTTCGCGGTGCTTTCGGTCATTTTCTTTCACCTGAATTCCAAATATCTGCCGGGCGGTTTTGTTGGCGTAGATATTTTCTTCGTGATTTCGGGCTACGTGGTGTGCGGTTCGTTGCTGAGGGATTCCGCCGACCGTTTTCTTCCGTTCATCGGGAGGTTTTATGCGCGAAGAGTCATGCGCATTTACCCCGCGCTGCTCGTGCTGTTGCTGGCGGGCGCGATTTTATCATCACTGTTTATTCCGCGGGCGTTTCTGAGCGATGGCAATACGCGGGTCGGTTGGTGGGCGCTGTATGGCTTGAGCAATATTGCGCTGGTGATTTACCACAAGGATTATTTTTCACCGACGAATGATTATAATCCGTTCGCCCACACGTGGTCGCTGGGCGTGGAAGAACAATACTATCTCATCTTTCCGCTGGTGCTGTTTTTGATCCTGCGCGCGCGGGAGAAAAGTCCCACGGCGCGGCGGGCCATCGGCGCGATTTTGCCGGTCTTGTTCGCCGCGTCGGTGCTTTATTCCATACGAGAAACATCGGCGCACCATGATCGCGCATATTATTTATTGCCGAGCCGATTTTGGGAGTTGGCGGTGGGCGCGCTGTTGTGCCTCGCGCATCATCGGGGAAAACTTTTGCCGAAAACTGCCGGACAATCCGCCTGGCTCACGACGGTTGGGTTGGTGGTGTTGATTGTTTCTGTGGTGTGCGTCAACGCGGTTGATTTTCCCTTTCCGCTGGCGATACCGCCAGTGTTGGGCACGGCATTGTGCATTGCGGGCTTGGTGGTGCCGAATCCCGGTGGCATAGCGGCAAAAATTCTTACGTTTGCGCCGGTCGTGGGAATCGGGCGCATCTCGTATTCGGTTTATCTGTGGCACTGGACGATATTTGTTCTGCTGCGCTGGACGGTCGGGCTCGAAAGTATTTCGTCGTATGTCGTTGGGCTGGTGCTGACATTTGGATTGGCGTCGGCCTCGTATTTCTTCCTCGAAGCGCCGATCCAGCGCGTGCATAGGTCGTTTAAAAATCGCACGGCGCAGGTTTTGATCACGGGCCTGTGCGTGATCCTGACGACGCATATTATCTATTCGAGAATCACCAACCTGAAGGCCCAGCGTTTTCTTGGGTTGGGCGTGGTGACGAAAAACTATAAGGATTGGTATCCCGAGCCGAGTTGGAATCACAATCGCGGGCCGCTGTTTCCAGGCGTGGCGGGAAAACATTGGAGCGATAAACGGCTGTTTGTGATCGGCGATTCGCACGCAGAGGCGGACGGAGGGTTGTGCCGGATGCTTGAGGAAAACGATGGCGTCTCGGTGCTGATAGATTCGTTCGTGGGAGAAAATCTGGGGTCACTCGTCCATCCGGAAAATGCGAACACGGAAGGGCTAAAGCAATTTGCCCTGGCGCATCTCAAACAATACAGCCGCCCGGGCGACGTCGTGCTGCTGGCGAGCCTGCGGGTGCATCGCCTAAGCGAGCCGTGGGGCGAATTGAAGCCGGAATACATCGCGCAAGTCGCGGCGATGGAAACGGAAACGAACCAGGCGCTGGCGCTTCGGCAGGGCGAAGAATTGATCCGCCAGCTTCAACAGATGAATTTGACGGTCATCATTTCCGCGCCAATGCCGGTTTATAAAGCGTCGCCGTTTCGCGGCAGCGATTGGTTTGACCGAATGAACCCGGTGAACCTTCCGGGCTTCACCGTGGATCGCGATTTTTCTTTGGCTCATCGCGCGCATGCGATGGAAGTCATCAAACAGGTGCAGACGGATATTCCCAGTGTTCAAGTGTGGGATCCGTTCGAGACTTTTTGTGCGGGGACAAATTGTGTGGCGTTTGACGGTTCAAAGCCTTTCTTTTTTGATGGAGATCATTTGACGGATTACGGCGGGCGAAAACTTTATCCGTCGTTTAAAGAGGTGCTTGAAAAAATCTGGCGGTAGAAGGAATGCGGGTTGGTTTTTGAAAAGCGGCACCGTTTTCATTCCGTCGTGCGGGGTGATAAAAGGATGCTCGCCCGGGCTCGCCTCGCTGCGCTCGATAGAGAGGTGAGTGGTTTCGATGAGGATTCCCCCAACTGAAGTTGGGGGTCAATGAGAAGCGTGGGGCGAGTGTGTGAGCGTGGTTCCATGCGGGAATTTCTTCCGTCCCTTGCGGGACTTGATTCGCATCGTGTGGTTACCCAGCCATAAATGGCTGGGCTAAGTTCGGTCGTCCCTGCGGGACTTCGGATGGTGGAGCGGCAGTTCCGCCCCTGCCATGCAATGGGTTTGTGGACTTTTTGCTAATGGCGATTATAACTTGCCATTAGCAATATTGGCGCGGCAGATTTTTTGGTAGGCTTCGCCCAAGGGTTTCATCTTTCGTGGCATTTGGGGGTTTTTGAAATCCACTTCGATGAGGCCGAATTTTTTGGAGTAGCCGAATTGCCATTCAAAATTGTCCATGAGCGACCAATAAAAAAATCCGCGGACGTCCACGCCTTGTTCCATGGCGGTGTGCAGTTCTTTTAAGTATCCGATCAAGTCGGCTTCGCGGAAGTTTTCGTTTTCAGAAGCGGCGCCGTGTTCGGTGATGTAGAGGGGGAGCCGGAATTTTTTGTGCAAATAGTGAAGCACGTATCCGAGGCCGGCGGGGTAGCGCTCAACCATGTCATCGCAGACGAAACCGAAATCTTTCAAACGATTTTCGGTTGCGCCACCGGCGGGGATCATGGCGTTGAGATGATGGAATCGCACGCGCCCATAATAATTCAGCCCGATAAAGGTTGAGGCACGGTGGCGTCCACCGCCGACGAATGCGCGCAGGACAAATTTGTTGAAGGTCTCGTGACACGCTCGGGCGAGGGCGTGATCCCAGGCGGAGAAGCGTTGGTAGCCGTGGAAGAAGGTCCAGTTTTTCGCGATGCCCACTTGCATTTGATTGGCAAAGGAACTGGCGGATTGAATGATGCGGCTGGCTTCCTCATGCGCGGCGGCCATGTGCTTGATGACGGCGCGGAATCTCGTCCAACGCCATTTTTCGTGCGGCGGAAATCCGCCGAGCAAATATCCCAGTGAAGCGTAGGTGTCCGGCTCGTTGAAGGTGTTCCACAAATCAATCCGCTCCTTCAATGCGGCGACGAGTTTGGAAACGTAATCCACGAATGCGCCGATGGTGGCTTTGTTGGTCCATGCTCCCGATTCGACGATCCAGAGCGGATTGGAGAAATGATGGAGCACGACCATTGGGCGGATGCCGGCATCGCGAAGCTGGTCTATGAGGTCAATGTAACGGTCGAGTTCGTTTTGATTCAGCGGCGCATACGGCGCGGATTGCAAGCGTGACCACTCGATGCCGAAGCGGTAGGCGTTCACGCCGAGCCGGGTCATCCATTCGATGTCTTCGGGGTAGCGATGATAATTATCGCAGGCGAGGTGACAGGTGCTGCCGTCCTGCGCGACGAAATTGGTCCACTCGTTTTGGATGTGGCCTTCGACCTGGGTGGGAGCCGTGGCTGTGCCCCACAAAAAGTCTTTGGGAAAAATCAATTCGGTTCGGTGAGTTGGAGGCATGATCGCGGGCTTGCTAAAGAGAGGCTAATCCAGCTTGCGCAAGCGAGCGGAGGAAAGTTTTCAGATGCCTCGCGATGGTCACGCTTCCGCAGGGATGAGTTCCACGTGCGATTGCGCCTTGCGGGTGACGGCGTCTTCGAGCGCTTTCAGCAGAATGGTATTTCCGCGGTTGAGCCACGCGTGATATTTGCCGTTCTCCAAAGCGTCGGGCAATTCCTTTAAGCGATCGAGATTGAACGAGGTGTCGCTCACGCCCCAGCCGGTGCGGACGGCGTCAATGGCGTTGATCTGCTGCTCGACGTGATTTTCCACGGGCATCAAAAACAGCGGCTTGCCGAGATATGCGGCCTCGGCGAGTGATTCAAAACCGGCGGTGCAGGCGACGTGGCGGCACTCGGCCATCAGGCGGAGAAATTTATCGCCATCCAGGCGATGGAAGGTGAGGGTGTCGTCAAATTGAAATTCCTCCGGCGCGCCGGGTTTGTCGTAAAAGCAATGAACTTTGACGCCGGGATTTTTTTTGTGCCAGGCGATGAGTTGCTCGGCGTAACCGTGGTTCAAGAGGTACGCGAGGACGAAATTTCCGTGGCGGGATTCGAGATCGAACAGTTGGGGGCGCAAAATGGGCGGACAAACGCGCAGCCGTTTGCGCGGCTGATTGGGCGCTTCGTAAAACGACAATGCCACCTTGCTCGAACGCGCGCCGACGAGTTCGACGAACCATTTCATGCCTAATTGCTCGACGCGCTTGCCGGGCAGCCGAACGTAATCGGGATGGCCGAACATGAACTGATGCGCGACGGAAACGACCGGCGGACGTTTGCGCGAGATGAGAGAATAGATGCCCGTGAGCGGCTCGAAAAAATTGACGATGACATCGGGCTTCGTTTCGCGAACGAGAGAACGGATTTTGCGGAGGCCGGCGAGGTACGCGGGAGTTTTGCGGACGATGCCCGCGAGTGTCTTTGGCAAATTGACACCGCGATTCTGGTTATATGAGAAATCCAGCGTCGCGATGCGGTGAATCGGCATCTTCATGGCCGACGAGAAGAACGCCGGGATTTGCCGGTGCGCGCCCAAGCCCACCACCACGCTCGTCACTTGATGTCCCGCCTGTTCCACGATCTGCTTCACCGCCATCGCCTGCGTCATGTGACCGCGGCCCTCTCCGAGTATCGTCAGCATTATTTTCATGGAAGTGTATGAGTTGAATGTTGCCGTCAAAATCCTCGACCAATGCGGTGCAACTCTCAACCCAATCACCGCAATTAAGATAGGTGAGATCGCCCATCGGCTTGATTTCCGCGCGATGAATGTGGCCGCAGATTACGCCCTGGACATCGTGCTTGCGCGCCATTTGGATCATGGCCTCCTCATATTCGGTGACGTATTGCACGGCGGACTTGGCCTTGTATTTCAAATACGCGGCGACCGACCAATAACCGAAACCCAGGCGGCGGCGCACGCGATTGAAATGAAGATTGATGTCGAGAATCCAATCGTACATGCGCGTGCCGATGCGTTCCAAAAGGCGGTTGAAATGGGTGAGGCCATCGAATTGATGACCGTGAATGACGAGGTAGCGTTTGCCATCAGCGGCGGTGTGGATCGCCTCGCGCGCGAGCAGGACGCTGCCGAAAGTGAGGTTGAGAAATTCCTCGAGAAATTCGTCGTGATTGCCGGGGATGTAAATGATCTGCGTTTCCTTGCGGCTCTTGCGCAGCAGTTTTTGGATGAGGAGATTGTGGTTGTCGCGCCAATGCCATTTGCTGCGCAACTGCCAGCCGTCAATGATGTCGCCGACGAGATAGAGATAGCGGCATTCGACACGCTTGAGAAATTCGAGGAGGGCATCCACCCGCGCGTGGCGGGTGCCGAGATGGACGTCGGAGATCCAGATCGAACGATATTGTTTCGGTTCGCTGGCGGTTTCGTCAAAGTTGGCGATCATAAAGTTCTCCGCGCGTCAACATCAACTTATTCACAGGTTATAGCCAATCAAAAACTGGCTGGTGGGCGTGATTTTGCATGGCTGTAACGTGTTTGACATATTTGCGGGGCATTGCGCGCGAATTTGGCGCGAATTTGTAATACCCGCTTGGCTTATTCGTCGGGGAAAGGCTCATTCTTTGGATGATAAGCCCGCCGAGAAACAACAAGCCACCGACAATCTTTAGCAAGCCATCGGTAGCCGTTTAGAGGCGCGAAATCCTATTCTGTCCTCCGCATGACACAAAAAAATCATCGTTCGGAACGCCCGTTGCGCCAGCAGATTACTCGCAAAGAGATAAAAAAAGCCGTGCAGCTTACCACTTTGATCATGGCGCATGATCTGGCGGGGGTTGCGCAGGCGCAATCAACGAATGCCGTCCCGGCCACGCCGCCCACCACCAACGCGGGCACCAACGCCCCGGCACAGCAACTGCCGGATGTCGTCGTGAAGGGCGCGCAGGAGAGTTATAAGACCGATGCCGTCGCGCTGCCGAAACTGACCGAGCCACTGCGCGATACACCCCAATCTATCACGGTGGTTCCGCGCGAAGTGATGGACGACCAGAATGTGACGACGTTGCGGGATGTGCTGAGAAATGTCGCGGGCATCAGCATCGCGGCGGGTGAAGGCGGTTCGCAGGGGGATAATTTGACGCTGCGCGGGTTCACGGCGCGCAACGATATTTTTCTCGATGGGATGCGCGATTACGGCAGCTATTATCGCGACCCGTTTAATTATGAAGAAGTGGAAGTGCTGGACGGTCCGCAATCGGTCATGTTCGGGCGCGGTTCGACGGGCGGCGTGATCAATCAGGTCAGCAAGACGCCGACGCTCAATCCGTTCGTGGCGGGTTCGCTGACTTTGGGCACGGACGAAACCCGGCGCGGGACGGTGGACATCAACGAGCCGGTTCCTGAGTTCGGAAAACACACGGCGTTGCGATTGAATTTGATGGGCAATGATTCGGGAGTTGCGGGCCGCGACGTCACGGAGAACAAGCGTTATGGCATCGCGCCGTCGCTGGAATTTGGCATCAATACATCCACGCGGCTCACGATCAGTTATCTGCATCAGGCGGAGAACGACATTCCCGATTATGGCGTGCCGTGGATCGCGACTTCGCCCGCACCGGTGGCGCGAAATAATTATTATGGTTTCCAGGATGATTACCTGAATACCCGGGTGGACATGGCGACGGTCAAGTTGGAGCAGGACGTCAATGAAGCGGTGACGTTGCGCGACCAGGCGCGTTACGCGAATTATTCGCGCGTGTTTCGAATCACGGAACCGATGAAGAGCACCGTGCCCGTGGCGCTGACTCCCACCACGATTGACCCGAGGAACGAACTCGGCGGCTTCAGCACGGAAACATATCTCTGGGATCAATTCGACGTGACGGCCAAGTTCAATACTTCGTCGTTCATCGAGCACACGCTCGTCGCTGGCGTGGAAGGCGGACAGGAAACTTCGGACCCTTCGCGCTTCGTTTATGCCGGAGTGCCGGGAACCAGTTATTTGACGCCGAACGAAAATCAATCTTTCTCCGCGACTTCCATCGGTTATCGCACGGTCATCCGCAGCACCGCGGATAGTTTTGGCGCCTATGCGCTCGATACGATTAAATTTGGCGAGCATTGGGAGTTGAGCGGCGGCGTTCGCTGGGATTATTTCGGGGCGGATTATGTTCAATACATCGCGCCCGCGGTGACGGCGAACCAGGATGTGAGCAAGCCCACCTGGCGCGGCGCGCTGATCTATAAACCCATAGACATCGGCAGCATTTATTTCGATTACGGAACGTCGTTCAATCCGTCCGCTGAAACATTTTCACTGACCAGCAGCACGGCCAATGATGCGCCGGAAGAAAATGAAAGTTTCGAGCTTGGTTCCAAGTGGGATTTGCTCGATGAACGCCTGTCGGTGCGCGGCTCCATTTTCCGCACGGAGAAAAGCAATGCCCGCGAACCCGATCCCAACAACACCTTGTTCACCGTCAACGCCGGCAAACAGCGCGTGGACGGCGTCGAGTTGGCGGCGACCGGCAACCTCACTCAAAAATGGCAAGTGATCGCGAGCTACGATTATCTCGCTAGCGAAACCGTCAGTTCAGCGGGCTATCCAAGTTCCGTCGGTCATGTTCTTTCCAACGTGCCGAAGAATACCTTCAGCTTGTGGACGACTTACGAATTGCCGTGGAACTTTGAAATTGGCGGCGGCTTCAATTATGTTGGCCCACGGTCGGCCAATGGCTCGACGCTGACCCCCCTAACTCCCGATGAAACCGTCGGCGGTTATTGGACCTTGAACGCGATGGCGAAATATACATTGAACAAACACGTCACCTTGCAGGCGAATATCTACAACCTGACGGACAACTTTTATTACGATCAGTTGCATCCTTCGCACGTCATCCCCGGGCCGGCCATCTCGGCGCTGTTCAGCACCAGTTTCAAATTTTAGCCGCACGCACATGTTAATCACCATTCCCAACGTATTGACCGGCGAGCAGGTTCGCGAGGCCAGGAAGATCCTTGACCAGGCCGAATGGATGGATGGCAAAGTCACTGCCGGCCACCAATCCGCGAGGACAAAAAATAATCTGCAAATTCCCGAGAATCATCCGGCCGCGCGGCAGTTGGGAGAAATGATTCTGGCGGCGTTGGGGCAAAATCCCCTGTTTCGTTCGGCGGCGTTGCCCGCGCGGGTTTTTCCGCCGCTGTTCAATCGCTATTCTGGCGGCCATTCATTCGGGACGCACGTGGACAATGCCATCCGGCAAATTCCCGGCACGGGGCATCGGATTCGCACGGATCTTTCGGCGACCTTATTTTTCGCCGGGCCGGAAGAATATGACGGCGGCGAGTTGTGCGTGGAAGACACTTACGGCGTTCACAGCGTCAAGCTGCCGCCGGGGCACATGGTTTTGTATCCCTCGACGAGTTTGCATCATGTGAAGCCCGTCACGCGCGGCGAACGCATCTGCTCGTTTTTTTGGATTCAAAGCATGATTCGCGAAGACAGCCGGCGCTCGCTGCTGTTCGATTTGGACCTGGGAATCCAGCGGCTGAACCAGGAATTGGCGGGAAATGCCGTTGCTTCGCAAACAGCCGTCCAACTCACCGGGGTTTATCACAATTTGCTGCGGCAGTGGGCGGAAGTCTAATGGTGAAATTTCGCAAGATCATTTTTTGGGCGCATCTGACGGCGGGTTTGCTGGCGGGCATCGTCATTCTCGTGATGTCGTTGACGGGCGTGTGCCTCGCTTTTGAACCGCAGATTATCAACTGGCAGGAGCGCGAGCTTCGCGAAGTTGCACCGCCCGGGCCGGATGCGAAGCCGTTGGATGTGGACGCGCTGCTCGCCAAAGTGCGTAACGAAAATCCGGCGAGTTCGCCGACGGCAGTGACGTTGCGTTCCGAACCGCGGGCATCGGTCATGGCCACCTTTGGACGCGATGACGTGGTTTATTTGAATCCGTACGACGGCCAAATACTTGGCCACGGTTCAAAAATTCGCGGTGTGCTGTTGCAGATCGAGAATGTGCATCGCTGGCTGGGCGCGAGCGATGATCATCGCGCCGCTGCGCGGGCGGTGACGGGCGCGGGCAACGCGGTTTTTCTGATGCTTGCGGCCAGCGGTCTTTATTTATGGTGGCCGCGAAGCTGGAGCGCGAGCGCGTTGCGTCCCGCGATATGGTTTGCCGATGGCTTGCGCGGCAAAGCGCGGGATTGGAATTGGCATAATACGATTGGCCTGTGGTGCGCGCCGGTGCTGATCGTCCTCACGCTCAGCGGCGTCATCATGTCGTATCAATGGGCAAATAATTTGCTCTACAAAATGACCGGCAACGAACCGCCGCCGCCCCAGGCGGAACGCTCCGGTGGAAATCAGCGGCGCGAAAAAAATCGCCATGCAGACGATGATGCGGATCATCATCACGAGGCGGCGAGCTTTGCCGGGATGATCGCGAAAGCGGCTGAACAGATGCCCGATTGGAGCATCATCAATTTGCGTTTGCCGCAGCGCGCCGGAGCGCCGGTGACGATTTCCATCCAGAATTCCGGTTCGCCTTTTGCTTTCTATCGTTCGCAACTCACGCTAAATTCCTCGACGGGTGAAGTCATGAAATGGGAACCGTTCACTGGCCAGAATCTCGGACGCAAGCTTCGTATATGGGCGCGATTTCTTCATACGGGCGAGGCTTTGGGCGTCGCCGGCCAATGTGTCGCGGCGATGGCTTGCGCGGGCGGCGCGTTGTTGGTGTGGACGGGCTTTGCGATGGCGTGGCGGCGATTTTTTGGCCGCAAACAACCGGCGGCGGCAAAATGAAAAAATCTGGCACAGCCGCATTCGACACGCATCGCGCGAGCGATGTCAGCGTCTTCACGCTCGTCGTGTGGCTCGACTGCCTCGTCGTGGGCGGACTGGGATTTGTGTTAGCATATTCCCGCCCGCAGCCGCGCCATGAAGTGCCGGGGCCGATCAAAGTCGAGATGCTCGATGTCAAACTCACGAGCGATCCGGAGCCGACTATTCAACCACCACCCAATTCGCAAGTGATTGAGCCTGCGCCTGCGTCGCCGCCGATTCCTCAACCCGTCGCCGTTGCGCAGCCATCACCGGCGATTGCTTTTGCGCTGCCGGTGGAGGGGCCGGTTCGTGTCGTGCCGAAGCAACTGGCGTCTTATGTTCAATCGGCTCCGACTGCGGCTGCCCCGGCGGCGCCGGCTCCTCAGCCGCTCGTCTTCGGCCAGGGCGAGGGCAAGCAGCCCGCGCCGGAATATCCAGCGCGCGCGCGGCGGGAAGGGCAGGAAGGAATTATCACCGTGCGTTTTACCGTTTCGGAAAATGGCCGGGTGATCGCGGCCGAAGTGATTTCGCCTTCGTCCTGGCCGCTGTTGAATGAATCCGCCTTGCGCGCGGTGAAAGAAAAATGGCGTTTCTCACCCGGCGTGACGCGCGCGTATGACGTGGTGATCCGGTTTGAACTGACTCATTGATTGAAAGCTTTATGATGAATCCATTATTGGCAAATATTGTGTTTGATACCTTTATGCGCGGCGGCCCGGTGATGTGGCCGATTCTGTTCTGCCTGATTGCGGCTTTGGTGGTTTGCGTGGAGCGTTCGTTGTGGTGGTGGTCGCTGAATCAACGCGTGAAAGCCGAGGTGTTGAATGAAGCGTTCGAGGCCATCAGTGACGGCCGCTTCGAGGAAAGCGCGCGTTTGACGCGGGACAGCAGCGATCCTTTTTTGGCGACGATCCATGAAGGTTTGCTGCACGCGCACAGTTCGCTGCTCGGCGCGATGCAATTACGCGCGATGGACGAAATTGAAAAGGCGGAGAAACGGTTGTGGATTCTCGGCACGTTCATCACGCTCGCGCCGTTGCTCGGTTTGCTCGGAACGGTGACGGGCATCATGCACTCGTTTCATTTTGTCGGGCAGGAGGAACTGGCAGCGGTGAAAGTCAGCGGCGGCATCGCGGAGGCGCTGATTGCGACGGCTTGCGGATTGGGCATCGCGATCCTGTGTCTGCTGCCGTATAATTATTTCAATCGCCGGCTCGCGCAATTTCGCGCGCGGCTGGAACGCACCATCAACCACACGGAATTGCTCGTGGAATCCGCCAAACATCACGGGCACGACCTGGATGAATTTGCCAGACAGCACGCCCTGGCCACTCGCGCCGCCACCGTTGCTGCCAGATAACTATAACTTTTCACGATTATGCCCGTTAAACTTGGCTCCAAATTACCCGACGAACATGAAGCGCGGATCGAAATCATTCCGCTCATTGACATCATGTTCTTCCTGCTCGCGAGCTTCATGCTGGTCAGCCTGAGCATGGTGAATCTCAAAAGCATTAAGGTGAACCTGCCCACCGCGACCAGCGCCACCACGGAAACCAAAAAAGATTTCGTCAGCATTTCCGTGGAAAAATCGGGCGCGGTTTACCTCGACAAACAACCCATCGGTTTGAATGAACTGGCGCAAAAACTTACGGCCTTGCATCAAGCGAAGGAAGACACGCGCGTCTTCATTCATGGCGATCAGGACGCGCGCCACGGCGATGTGATTCACGTGCTGGACGTGGTGCGCTCGGCGGGCATCGAAAAGGTGGCTTTTGAAGTTCGCGAACCTTCCGCGCCCACGCCATGAACCGCCGATTACAATTTATCAATCTGTTCGGCGTGCTCGCGCTGGCGGTGTTGTGCGCGGCCCAGTGGCGTCGCGACCGGGACTTGAACCTTCAACTCGGGATGCTGGACAAGACGCGGCAGGCGCAGGACCAAAAAATTTCTGAGGAAGAAGAAGCGGCGCGCGGAGTCGCCGCCGATCTCGACCATTTCAAGCAACAATTCAAGGAACAGCATAACGACCTGGAAAACGAGCGGCATAAATCGCGCGATGCCGAAAACGAAGCCGCCAAACTCACCGCCGAGCGCGATCAATTAAAAGAGAGCGTGACGAACTGGGCAAACGCCGTCACCCGGCGCGATGCACTCATCAAGGAAGCCAACGGGCGCATTGAAGATTTGTCCACGAATCTGAACACTTCGATTCGCAAATACAATGAGTTGGTGACGAACTATGATGACGTCGTCAAACAACTCAACGAAACCCGCGCGAAACCCGCCGGCACGAACAATTAATGAATCCGCAGGACGAACTTGGGAGCGATCCGGTAAAAGCGCAGGCGCAGAATGATCTCGCGAGCACATGGATGAAACGGGGCATCGCGCTCCTCGAAGAAAGTTCGCCCGCCAGTCTTCGCGAGTCATTGGTTTGTTTCGATCAGGCCATCGCATTGCGAAGCGTCCTGCCACTCGGAGAGAATTCTTTTTTTCGCTATTGTTTTATCGCGAGTTGGATGAATCGTGGCGATGCCCTCACGCGGCTTGGCTCGACCGGTGATCTTGCCGAGGCCGTACGATCTTATGACGAGGCGCTAAAACATGCGCGGCTTTTACCGTTGGATGAGAACCCGCTTTACCGCAAGCGATTTGCCGTGGCGTGGCTGAATCGCGGCATCACCTTGCAGCAACAGAAAAAAAACCTGGCCGAAGCTACGCATTCGTTTGGCGAGAGCGTGGCATTGTTGGAACATGAAAACGCCGCGACGATTCCCGAACAAAAGCAACTGCTCGGTTGTGCGTGGATGAATCTTGGAAACGTAATGCTCGAATTGGCCGAACCGGATTTACGCTCGGCGGCGGCGTCCGCGCGAAATGCGCTCCGCTGCCTCGCCGAAGTGGAAAGCCGCGATTTAATTTCTGCGGAAGCCGGACTCAAGGCGCGGCTCGTCTTGTGCCGCGCGGTTGCCGGACTGATTTCAAAACCGCCGACTGTTCCCGCAACGATCAACGATCTGGTTGCCGAAGCCACCGACACGGTGGACAGCGGCATGAAGCTGGTGCGCGAATGGGAGACGCAAAAGAGCGTGGCGTTTCGGGAATTGTCGCAAGAGCTTTTTCGCTTTGGCGCGCACGTCTATCAAAAGCATCAGCCACATTTCCTGGTGGAATTTCTTTTGGAAAGTCTCGACCCGTGCCAGTCGCCGGGTGCGGCCATCAATTCCGCCATGCATCTCGAAGCCCTTCGCGCGCTGCGTCGTTCCCTGCGGGAAATGCAGCGGGAAGGGTTGAACCGCTTGAACGCATCGGCGTTCGACAGTTTTCTTGAGCGACTGGCGGAAATGTCCTCGGCCGAGCAGCGGCTTGAAGAATTGCGGAAGCCCGGCAGCTAATCGGGACTGAGACTGTTTATTCACAGGCTCCGTGCTTGCGCAGCAATTCGGCTACGTCGCTCGATTTGTTCAGCATCGCCAAACGCAAGAGTGTCGAGCCGGCGCTGAGATCGTGGGCTGAAGCGCGGGGTTAATTTGGGAAGAGGTGGTTTTTTTAATCTCGTGGAAAAAGGGAAACTTTGGTCGCGGCCATCGGTAACACATTGTATGTGCCGCTGGCTGGGGTGTGCGTAATAGATATGGGACTCGCGGGTACGCTCGCCCTTCCTATGTAAAAAAGAAGAGGGCGGGAACGCCTGCACTCGCAGACATTCCCGCCCGTTGAACCCATCAACAACTATGCCGCTTAGGGATGGTGCAAGCGGTAGAACACCGAGCCTTTGGTCGGATCAATCGGCAGGTTTGTCGAGGTCAGGCTCGCGCTGCCGGTGACGGTGAACCAATTCGTGCTTCCTGGGACGATGCCTATACCCGTGGCGTTGGTCTGGCTTTGCAGGACCCAGCCCATATTGGTCGGCCAGGACAAACCAAGTGCCGTGCCGCCGCCGGTCACAGTGAACTGGATCGGTCCGGGCAACGGATTGATCGCCGGGATGACCTGAAGACTGCCGCTGCCGGAGATGTAGTTCGGATCGGTCGTCGCATTGTAGATGCCGTTGGGTTTGGCAACGCCATTGATGACGAGCGCCGATACGGTGTTCGTTTCGCCGTTCGGGAACGCGAGGTTCAGGATCGAGTTCGTGCCCGAGATGTTGATCGTCGAGGTGTTGGTCAACGTCGGGAAGTGAATGATCAGCGTGCCGTTGCTGACGGTGGTATCGCCGCCGTATTCATTGGTGACGAGGATTTCCGCCGTGCCTGCGCCGGTCTTGATCAGGCCGCCCGTGCCATTGACATACAACGTGCCCGCGATCTGCAACAACGATGCCGAATCCGGAACGTCAAACACGTTGCTCGTGCCGGTGAGGGTGAGGATGCCGGCCAGCGCTGAATTCGCGTTGGTGGCGACAGTCAATATCGCAGTAGCTCCGACCGCGCTATTGCGCAACACGCCGTTGGTCATGGAGAGCATGTCCAGGGTTTCGGTGTTGCCATTCAGGTCGAGAACGCCGCCGGCATTCAAACGCGTCTGGATGTAATTGCCGTCCGAGATCTGATTGCCGGAAGGATCGGTGATTTTCACAATACCATTGGATTGCACGAGCAAGCCCTGGCCGCCGGTGCCGACGGAAATGCCGAACGAGCGTTGGAGATCCACTTCGCCCTGATTAACGATACCCGTGAACTGGCTGCCCGTGCCACTGCCGCCGATGACCAAGGTCCCCGCGCCAATCTTGGTGATGGTGGTATTGCCGGAGGCGATGGTTCCGTCCGTGGACAGGATGTTGGAAACGATGTTCCAGTACATCAGCGTGCCGTTGTTCGGATTGATCGTCGAACTGCCAAGGTCCAGGTTGCCCGAGCCCAGGAACGTGAACGTGCCGCCGCTGGCGATCGAGATATTGATCGCCGCCGGACTGAACAAGGTGAGATCGGAGCCGCTGACATTGTCAATCGCGCCGCCGTCAATGGTTAAGATGCCGGAGCCAACGCTGCCACCGCTGCCAAGGTTCAATGTGCCGGCGTTGATTTCCGTGCCGCCGCCGAAGTTGTTGTCCACGCGGAGCGTCAACGCGCCCGCGCCGGTCTTCAGCAGTTTGTAATTGTTGCCGTTGTCGCTGATGGTTCCATCCACTTCCAGCACGTTCGACGAAACGGTCAGCGTGACCACGCTGCTGCCCAGAGTGATCGCACCCGGGCCGGTGTTGAAGCTCGATGAACCGAGGAAGGTCCAGTCGTCATTCCAGAATTCCGGAACGGACGTAAGCATCGTGACGGAGTGGCCGCTGGTGTTGTCAATCTCGGCGCCGAGCGCGTTCGTGAGGGCCCCAGTGCCGATGGCCGAGGTCAGGTTCGTGCCGTCGCCGCCGAAGTTGATGTTCAACTGGCCCGATGCGACGGTGGTGCCGCCGGAGTAGGTGTTCGAGCCCGTGAGCGTCAGGAAGCCGCTGCCCGATTTGGTGATCGAACCCGAGCCCGTGATCGCGCCAGTGCCGGTGATGGTGTAACCATTGGTGGTCAGCGCGATGATGGAAGTGGGTTGAACGGTTGTGTTCAGCGTCACGGTGATGGGGAATGGCCCAGTCGCGGTGTCGTCAAAGAGAACCGCGTTCGGTTCGGTATAATCCGCGGCGGATCCGAGCAACGTCCAGTTTGGTGTCGTGAAGTCCCACGTTCCACTGCCGACGCGCCAGGAAAGATTGGCGGTGACCGACGAACTGGTGACGACGAGCGAAATGACTTTGTTGGCCGTGTCGTTCATGATGACGCCCGCAGCGCCGGAAGGCAGCGCCGTCGGAGTAGGCAGCGTGCCGGCGACGGTGCCGGTATATTTGATCAGCGGATAAGTGCCGACGGGAATGGCGCTGCCTTCGATCGTGAATTGCGGCTGCACGTCGAAGTTGACGTTGCCATTGACGGTGATCGGCGCGACGGTCGTGCTCGGACCGAAGGTGCCGTAATTGAAGTCCTGGGTTGGCGTGCCGTTGGTGTAAGTGAGATCACCATTAACGGTCCAGGTCTGGCCGGCAGCGGTCACGGAAACTGAACTGATCGGAGAACCTTGCGAGCCGTCGAGCGTCACCGGGCCGTTGACCGGCGCGAGGGTGGTCACGGTTGTCAACGTGCCGTTGCTGATGACGACGGAGCCGGCGAAATTATTCGCGCCACTCAGGGTGAGCATGCCGCCGCCCGTTTTGTTAAGTCCGCCCGCGCCCGTCAGCGGGCCTGAGAGCGAGATGTTGAAAGAATCATTAAAAGCGTCGCTCGCCTGGAAAGTGATGTTGCCATTCAAGGTGTCGAGTTGCATCGGTATCTTGGAAGTCCAGCTTGCCATGGCGCCGACCGTGCCGCCCGAGAGCACGAAGTAATTCGTCGGGGCAAACACCGCGCCGCGGCTGATGCCGATCGAACCGCCCGAACCGATGTAGAGGAAGCCGCCGGAATTCGTGAAGGCCGACGTGCCGCCGTTGAACGTGCCGCTGGGCGCGCCAATGAGAATGCCGCCCCACGCGTTGACCGTGCCGCCAGATTGAGTGAACACCGCTGTCGAACCAAGCTGCGAGCCGCCCTTGTTCAACCAGATCATGCCGATGGCCGTGGTGGAGCCGACCTGGCCAATGTTGACCGTACCGCCGGTCACTTTGAAGGTGCCGTGCGAGTTGTTCGCCGGTTCACTTTCGATCTGGATATTCTGCGCCGCGCTGCCGGTGCCGATGTTCATCGTCGCACCATTTTGGTTGATCACCGTGCCGTTGCCGCCGCCGCGGGAGATTTGCAGCGAGGTATTGAAAGTCTCAACCGTGTTCGGGCCGTCAAGAACGAACACACCGGTAAGATTGCCGCCGGAACCGGTCACGGAACGACCGACCTGCCAGGTGTTCGCGCCGGTCGAACTGCCGTTGGTCTGCCAGACGTTCGCATCAATCGTCGTCACCGAGCAAGCCGTGTTGCCGCCGAGATAAAAGATGCTGCCGTTGGTGCTGTTGAAGACCATCTGATCGCCGCCGATGTTGCCGTTGATGATCATCGTGGCGGGAGTCGGCCCGGTTCCCAACTGCCAGAACTTGGCACCGTTGTTGGCGGGCGCGGACCAGTTGTTATTGAAGACGACCGTCTTGCCGTCCGCCACCGTGACCGTGCTGCCAGTGTTGAAAAATAGCGAGCTGCCCGTGGTGGCATTAAAGACGTAGCCATTCGCGTTGATGAGCATGTTGGTCATCGCCAACTGCGAACCGGCGTCCAGAGTGACAACATATTGGCCATTGGTTCCGTCGAGCCCGTTGAAGACCGCGCCGTTGAGACCGGCCGTCGTCGAGGTCTGGGTCCAACTCACGTTGCCAGTTCCATTGTTCCAGTTGAGGTTGGTGGTGGTATCCACATTCCAATCGCCGCTGCCGGGATCAATCAGCGCGCCGTTGTTGGTGTTGCCGGCATCCCAGACCAGATTGGCGGCCGAAGCTCTCGCCGCGCCGGCCAGGATGAACGCCGCCATCAGCAAATAATAGCAGATGGCGCGAATGGATTTTGGACTTGTGTGCACCGGCCGGGCCGTGAGGCCGCCGCCGGTAGTTTGTTCGTTTGGTTTCATAGAGGTTGATGGTTGTTGTTGATTGCTCATGCGTGGGTTGATTCTGTGCTTTGGTTGTTGCCGATCATTTTGGGTTGCTCTTACTTTTTTTAATCATTGATGTTGTAAACGGTAAAATTGGGCGGCTACGCCCGAGTCATCCACCGTCGTGCTCCAGCGATTACTGGAATACGTTTGCGGCGCATTGACGAGCGCCCATGGTCCCGGCTCTTCCAGATTGCCGGTGGCATAAAGATTGAAAACGCCTGAGGTCGCGGGCCACGAAAAGCTCAGCGAATGCGTATTGGAATTGGGACTCAACGCCAGCGCCGGCGCCGTGACGCTGAACGATGCCGTCGCCGCGTACGGGCTCGAAAGGTCGTAATTTCCCCACGTGAGCAAGGGATTATTCACATTCGTGTTGGCGTTGGTATTTCCGTTGAAGGCATAGCTGCCGATGATCTCGGAAACTTTTCCCGGCAGGCCCGCAGTCGCCGCGAAGGTCACGTTGTAGGGCGGAAAACGATTGGCCGGATCTTCGGTGATGTATTCGCCGCTGTTCACCAGATGAAAAACGCCCCCGCCCACGCTGCTGCCAAATTCGCTGTGGTCGAGCATGTGCACCAACTCGAAACCGACGTCGCCGCCGTTCACGATATAATCCCATTTTGGTCCGCCGAACACCGGCACGTTGAAGAAGCGCGCTTTGCCTTGAAAATTCGTCGTGGCCATCACCGTGAAAGTTTGGTTGGTCAGGAAATCGGTTTGCGTGGTGTAGTTCGCGGTCCAGGATGAGTTCGCGAGATTGATCGTGCACGGCGCGGCGGCGTCAAAAAGGTATCCCTGCACCGTGCCGTCGCACCCCGCGGAAATGCCGTTGATGTTCGGCCCGCGGCCATTTTCCGAAATGCACCGCATGAAGCCATGCTCCGCGATGGAAAAATCTTTCAGCATGGTTTCATTGCAATCGCCGAAGACGTACATCGTGAGATTGTGCTCGGCGTAGGTGCGCACCGGTGTCCGCAAGTTGCTCGAAAGATCGCTCGCGGAATCGTAGTTGTCCCACCAGTAAGTCCAGTTGCAATGGCAATCCACGATCGAGCCGGACGAGCCGTTGCCGATGGCGTAACCGGTGTTCAACGCCCAACCATCCACCATGTAGATGAGATGATTCGTGCAGGTGTAAGTATCGAAATCAATAAACTCGTACGGGTTCGGGCTCACGATGGAGATCGCATAAATATTTCCACCGCGCCCCTGGATCGCCGGCGGAAACGGAATACAATTTGTATTCTGCGTTTCGTAACTGATCGTCAATCCCACCGCGCCGCTGTTCGCTTCGAGCGCGATGGCCGGCGGCCCGTTCGTCGTCCCCTGCCCTCCGTACGGCTGCAACACCGCGCCCTTCGCGTGGTTGTCCGGCGCGGACCAAGGGTAATGCCGCAACTCAAACGGCCCACGCAACTCCACGCCGCTCGGCACATCGAGCGTGCCGGTGGTTTTGTATTTTCCGCCCGGCAAATAAACGATTCCCCCGCCATTGTTTCCCGCTGCGGTCAACGCGCTTTGAATCGCGGCGGTGTCATCATGTGTTCCGTTGCCGAGCGCGCCGAAATTTGTCGCAACGAACAAATCCAGTTTCGCGGGACGACGCCCCACATAATCATTCACGGTGTTCGTCCAATCGAGCATCGGCAACGCGTTCGGCATGGGACGCCGTCCGTCCACGATCAAATTCATCGCGCTCCCCGCGTTGACGATTTGCTGCGCCGGACTGAAATTGCAACCGATGAATGCCGCGCGCGTCGCCTTCGCCGCGAGGTTGCATTGCGTCGTTCCTTCGAGCAGGCAATCCACCACATTGAACACGCCCGGCCCCGCGAGCACCATCGTGTTTGAAATCACACAATCCTGAAACGCCATCCACGAATGCCAATCTGCGCCCGTCGAAAAAACCGCCGTGCCGTTGCGTCCAATAATCTGGCAATGTGAAAACCCAATGGTCGCATCGTTCGTCGTGTGCGTCCGGTTCACACCGATGTCCCCGTCCAACACCATCCGCGTCATTTCCAATCCGCTCTGCCCCTGCATTTCCTGGGCGAGCAACGCCGTCCCGCAGTTGCTCACGATGCCCGAATAGAACGACGCCCCCGGAACTCCCCCCGGTCCCTGGTTCGCCTCGATGCCCACCTTGTAACCACTGATGAACGTATCCAAACTCCACTCGCCGTCCGCCCGATAAAGCTGCATCCCCACACCATTCGCGCGCATCCACGCTACATACGCGCTCACCGGCGTCGGCGCGTTGCTCAAGCCCGAATTCGCCCACGCCTCCGGCGAAAACCGGATGTCCTCCGTCTGGCTGATGTCCGCCTGCCCGTCAATCGCTATCCCCATGAACAACGGCGTCCCAACTACCGTTGAGAGAACATGTTGCGCGCCTCCCGCCGACTGGATGCCCTGATACGAGTTCACCAGCGCCACGTTCATCACCCCGCATTTGCCACCCACGCCAATGCTGAACGGATACCCCACAATCGCCGACGCGTTCTGGTCGGGATACCAAATATTCACGCCCTTAAGCGCCGTCGAACGATTCAAATAAATAAACGGCGCGTCATTCGTATTCCCCGCGCCATAATAAATCTTAAACGTCGTCCCCACCGCCGTCGTGCCCTTGCGCACCCAATCCGCCCAGTCGCCGTGCAAGCTCACCCCCGTCGGCAAAGAAATATTCGTGTAAAAAGCATAATCGCCGTTCGGCACAAAAATCACTCCGCCGCCGGAACCGCCCGAGTTATAAACCGCGTTGATCGCGTTCTGAAACGCCGCGCTGTCGTCGGTGATGCCATCGCCTCGCGCGCCAAATTCCTGCGGCGTCGCCACCGCCACCACCACTTCGTTCGTGTTCAGGCTCGGCACGATCACGCGCGGTCCCGGTTGATACGCCAACACCTGCTGGCTCAGCGCATCGTCCAAAATCACCAAGCCTTGCGGAACCGCGCCCGCCACAAAACTTCCCGTCCCATTCCGCAACCCCGCATACCGAAACAACACCGCCACTCCCGCCGCCGAAAGATTCAGATTCGACACATTCACCGCCACGTTGCCGTTCATCGTCAACGTCCCCGCCACATCAATCGCCGGCACAATCGTCCCCGTCAGATTTTCAAAATCGAAAGTAAACTGCGGCGTCGCGCTGCTGATCGTCAGGCTCGACATCTTCACCGAAGTCCCCGGCGAGGGCACGCTGACTTTGAACGCGCCGCCATTCAGCGCGTAGGCCATCGAAACATTATTTTGCGCGCTCAACGCGAGCGTCCCCGCATTGATCGTCGTGCCGCCGGTGTAAGTATTATTTCCTCCCAGCACGAAAGTCCCCGCGCCTTCCTTCAACAAACCCGTCCCGCCCGCGATGCCTCCCGTCCCGCCAATGCTATAAGCCTCGCTCGAATTATTCACCACCACGGAAACCGGCGTCACCATCGCGTTCAACGAAATCGCCGTGTTGGAACCCGTCGCGGAATCATCAAACACCACCGCTGGCCCCACGCCATTCGTCTCCTGGTAATACGCATTCGTTTTCCAATTCGCGGTCGCGCCGACGTCCCAGCTTCCATTCACCGTGCCGTCCCAAACTAATTGCGCCACCGGCGAAATCGTCACCTTGAGATCAATGCTTTGGTTCGTCGTGTCATTCACGAGCGTCGCGGAGGTGCCAACTGTCAGCGGCGGCGTGAACGGTCCCAAGGCGAACGCGCCATATCCCGGGCCACCCAGCGAGCCATATTGAATCAACGGAAATTGTCCCGCCGGGAGTGACGCGCCCCGCACGTTGATGCTGACATTCGCTGCTGGCATCACCGCGCCGCTCACGCTGATGATCGGTGCCGTGGGAATTGCCGCCGGGTTCAAATCGAGATTGAGCGTTGCGCCCGCGCCGAGATTCAACGACGACATCGCCAGCGAACTGCCGCCCGCCGCCACTTGCACTTCTAACGTCGCGTTATTGGAAACACCATAAGAACCCGCGCCCGTTGAGGCCGTCGTGGTCGCCAGCGTCCCCACATCCACCGCGGTGTTGCCGGAATAAGTGTTCGCGCCGCTCAACGTCAGCGTGCCCGCGCCAGTCTTCGCCAATCCGCCCGCGCCTGAAAGCGTTCCCGATAGCGAAATATTTTTTGCCCTCGCGGAAACGTCCGCCGTTTGAAACGTGATGTCGCCGTTTGTGCCAGTCAATGTCATCGGCAACGACGACGCCCATGCCGCGCTCGCCGCCATCGTCCCGCCCGATAGCGAAAGTGTCGAAGCCAGCGAACCCGCCGCATTCTTCGAAATCCCACCCGCGCCTAAATAAACCGCGCCGCCCGTCACATTCAATGCCCCCGTCGTGCCCGAACTAAATGTCCCGCCGCCGCCAAATTGAATGCTCCCCGCCGTCACCGTGCCCCCGGAAATATTGATCGTTCCCGAACCGCCCGAACTCGTCGCGCCGTAATTCGCATACAGCGCATTTCCGCCGAGATTAAAATTTCCTCCCTCCACCATCAGCGTGCCTTTGCTGTTGGCATCGTAACCCACGCGAAAATTATCCCCGCTCGCCGCCGTCAGCGTGACGTTTCCCTGTTTCAAATCGAGCGTGCCAACGCTGCCCGAGCGTCCCGCAAAAGAATCTCCACCGCCGCCGCTCGAAGTCGCCACCGCCGCCGGGTCGTTGATGGTGTAAGTGGATTTGCCGCCGTAACCGACCATGATGCGCGCGGTGTTCAACGTGGCCGCTTCCTGCGTCACCAAAGCCTGCGCCCACAAAACAAAATTGCCCGCCGCGAAAGTGCCCGCCGCAAAATCCACCGTGCCGTTACCGGCGAGAGTCGTGTTCGCCGCCATCGCGCCGCCGCCCGCAAAACTCACCACGCCGTTGGTCGCCACTTGAATCGTGCTGGACGTGTTGATGTTCAGCGGAGTTTTAAAAGTCGCAGTGACATTGGAAGCGACCGTCACCGCCGTGCCACTATCCAGCAGCGTCAAGCTGCCGTTCGTAAAAGTGTACGCCGAAGTATTGAACGTGATGTTCGACGAATAAAGATTGCTGCCGCTGAGATTGATGAGATACGCGCCCGCCACGCCCGCGCCGAATACCGCGCTGTCCGGTGCCGTCGCCGTCCAACTGCCATTCACATTCGCGCTGCCCGTCCACCAATTATTCGCTGTCAACCACCCGCCGCTGCCGTCGGAAGGATTTGTTCCATTCGCGCCATCTGCATCCCAGGTCAGCGGCGCCCCGCGGCTGACGTCCGTCACGCCCCCAAAAACGACGCATGCCAGGCAAAGCCCGGAGATCGTTCGCGTAACCTTGAACGTCAGTGATTCCATTCCTGTTTAAATTTTTCGACTAATCGTCGGCGTGTGTTTCTGTTTAGAAAAATGAAGTTCAGCGCGCGGTCCTGCTGCCCTTGATCAATAAGTGGTGTCTATGTGATCAATGATCGTGGCAAAGATGTAATCCACTCGTTCCGCATGGCCGTCGCAGAAGTTCGCATTCCCCTTGCCGTTATGCCGCGTGCTGATCGTGTTGCCTCCGCCGATGGAAAGTCCCGGCAGCCAGCGTCCGTCATCCGCGCCGGTGGTGGCATACGCCGGAGTCGTCACCGGCGTATCGGAAGGACCCGCCGGTTCTTCCGCCAGCAGGATTTTCTCGGATGGATTACGGATGTTCCCCAGCTTGCACTTGGTAAACGTCGAATTGATCGTCCACGTAGAGGCCGCGCCACAAATCACACTCGGGCGCGCCCCGTCTATGTAACCATTGACGGTATAACTGTAAAAATAGGGCGGCTGGCCAGCCGCGGCATTCGCCTTGCGCTGGGTATCATCCTTGTCTGACGGGCAGCGAACCAAATTGGTGCTGCCTTTTATCTCCACGAGAATCGGACTAAGGGCCAGCGGATACATGCCACCTATTCTCCAATGGATCCAATCTTCCTTGGCATCCATCACGCGCGAGGCATCGGCTGGCAACGTGTCATCGTTATCACCCGCGTAGAGCACGAAGCCCAGCCCCAGTTGCCTTTGATTGTTGAGGCATTGCGTCTGCAACGCCTTTTGTTTTGCCTTCGCCAGCGCGGGTAGCAACAGGCCCGCGAGAATCGCGATGATGGCGATCACCACTAGCAACTCGATCAATGTGAAAGCGGATATTTTCCGGGTTTGAACAGTCGGTTTCATACAACATTTTTTTTGCACCCGGCCTCGCATTTTCCGGGAAAACTTCCCGCGTCATCAGTCGAGTCCAGTCGGTCTTGCCTGCCAACCGGACGAAAAGAACCGGCGCGAGATTTTCGCGACGGTTGATGGCATTCGGTTGATGCTTTCAGTGTGGGGAAACCCGCGCTGTTGCGGTATCCTCTAAAGTGAGGAGGATTGAAAATTCAGAAAAAACTGCGGCAGACAATGAGGATTTTGAAGGTCGCGCGCGAAAAAAATTTCACGCGCTATTTTCCCATCGGAGCCGGCCAATCGTCCGTGCGAAATGGCGACGCCGGCAATCCGTTCTTTCCGTACAGATTGCCAAAAGGATTCTGCGCCCAATCGTAACGCACTGCGGCGGGATGCTCCACTTCATCGCTATGCACCACCACCGCGCCGTTCTCGATCACGGCTTTGGCCCACACAAATTTCTGATCGTCGCCCGCGATGCCAAAACCCTGCAACTCATCTCCCGGCGGAATAATTTTCCCTTCGGCATTCGGCGGCGGTGTGCCGATCATCAGCCCACTCTCCGCGTGTTTGAACGTAAGCCGGATTTGATTGCCCTCCACTTTCATCGCCTCATAAATCGGCCCCGAATAAGCCACGTCTTCGCCATACGCTATATGCCGCGCGGCCAATGCCAGGCGCTGCCCAACATAAATTTTATCCGGCGGATGCAAATTTTCCGCTTCGCCAACATCTATCGTCACCGCCATGCCCGTGTTCGGCAGCGAAAGCGTTTTGAATTGGGCATCGCGCACCCACGCCCAGCTTCCCTCGGACGGACTGCGCGCGCGGCCATTGATGTTCGGCAACTGCACATAAAGAAACGGAAAATCCCCCTGCCCCCACTGCGCGCGCCAGTCGCTGATCATGCGCGGGAAAACATAAGCATACTCCGCGCCTTCGCGGATATTATTTCCATTGCCTTCGCCCTGATACCAAATCACGCCCTTGATCGCGTATGGAATCAACGGCGCCACCATGCCGTTGAAAAGATTTCCCGGCGCATTAAATCCCCCATCCGGGTCCGTCGGCGGCTTGGGCGCGGAATTTTCCCGCAGCGGATGTCCATTGGCTTTCGCAATGTCCGAATTCGTCTTCCATTGTCGCCGGGCGATTTCCCAATCCGCGCGCAGCTTCGGAAACTCCAGCTTCGCCGTCTCGAAGTGCTCCACCAGCTTTTGATGTTCGGCCACGTAATGCGTCAAATGCTCGTCCTCTTCCAATCCCGAAACGCTCGTCCACGCCTGCGCCGGTGTGCCGCCCTTGTAAGTCGCGATCATGCCCAGCGGATGTTTCGTCGCGCCTTGGATATCGCGCGCAAAATAATAAGCCACCGCTGAAAAACCGTGCCACGCCCAATTCGCCGCCATGACTTCCGGGCTGCACACCAGCCATTTCCCATTCAACGGACTCGGCGGCATGTTCGAGCCGATGTTCGTTCGCGGCTGCAAAGCCGTTGCCCACGGCACAAAGAACATCCGTATCTGCGAATCCGTCGCGCTCGCAATCGCTTCCTTCCCGCGGCTATCGTTCTGCAATCCGAACTCCATGTTGGATTGCCCCGACACGATCCACACGTCCCCCACCAGCACGTCGTCGCACACAATCGTATTGTCTTTTCCCGTCACCGTCAGCCGCGCAGGCTCGCTCGCTGGATTCACCGGCTCCAAATCCACCCGCCATTTTCCATCGCTCCCGGCGACCGCGCTGCGTTTCTGCTTCGCGAAAGTGACCGTGACCGTTTCCCCCGGAGCCGCCCAACCCCAAACCGGAAGTTTCGCCTCCTGTTGCAAAACCATGTGATCGCCAAAAATCGCCGGCAACCTGACGGTCGCGTGAATCTGCGCCGTCATCGAAAATAAAACCACCATCCACCCAAACGCACGCCGTAACGTGCGATAAAAATCACGCGACATAATCAAAAAAGTATTCATCACTCTTCCAAAATTCCAATAAACCCGCCGGGCAATACGATTCTCCATCCCGTCCCGGGGAGCGCACGCGCCCTCGCGTGCAGTGGCTGGCGCCCTCGCCGGCCATATCTTCATCCGCTCTCATCAGACGCCGTCCCACAGTATGGTAGATCGGAGCTACCGCCCCGCCGTCCGCAGTCCCGCAGGGACAACTTATACCCTGGCGCATAGCAGGGCTGCGCTGCCGCGCAGCCGTCCGAAGTCCCGCAGGGACGACAGAACTTAGCCCAGCAATTTATTGCTGGGTTTGCATCCGTTCCAAACCAAGTCCCGCGAGGGACGAAAGAAATCTTCCATGAAACCAAACCTGCCATACTCGTCTAGCACTTCTCATTAACCCCCGGCTTCAGCCGGGGGGAATATCCACCCAACAAAAAAACTATTCCGAGCGGAGCGAGGCAAGCCCGTTCGCCAGCACCAATCGCCATAAATCTCGCGTATCTTCCCTCTCAACCCGGTTCCAAAAACACTTCCATCACACCACTCCGATTTTCAAAACCTCACATACTAGGACGCTGCCGCGCAGCCGTCCCAAGTCCCGCAGGGACAACTGATACCCTGGCGCATGGTAGGGCTGCGCTGTGGCGCAGCCGCCCGAAGTCCCGCAGGGACGACAGAACTTAGCCCAGCCATTTATGGCTTGTCATTATACACATCTTTTATTCAGTCGAATCAATGTTTCTACTATCGGTTAAAAACCCAATAAAAGAGCAAAAAAATGTTTTCCGCAAAGGATTGTCTCGCAACCAGAACATACAATTTTACGTGGACAATGTGTAA
>DATAUW010000004.1 GCA_036268055.1 Verrucomicrobiia bacterium
CGCGAGCCGTGACTAGACCAAAAGCTCCCAAATCACTCAACAAAACCCACAAATATTTCGCGGCACCGCAGGACGAACCCGCCACTCCACCAAGTTCGCAGGGACGACCGACAATCTAGCGCAGGGCTGCGCTGCCGCGCAGCCGTCCAAGTCCCGCAGGGACGAAAGAGCTTAGCCCAGCCATTTATGGCTGGGTTTTATTTCGCCTACGATTCAAGTCCCGCAGGGACGAAAGAATCGTTGAAAACGAGCGCGGCGTGCGCTTAGACGATTTCAGAAATATTTCTTACGTCCCTGCGGACTGCGGGCGGCGGAGCGGCGCCACCTTGCCATTTGGGGCAGTGCGCGAATGCGCCCGAAGCGTTCGGACTGGGGAAACTTTATAAGTTCACGGCCCCACCATCCCCCGATAAAATCTTTTTGCGCCCGTAACCGATGAATCGAGAAACAGCGTGCTCCCACCACTATTCGTGACCGTGCGCAACGCCGTCCAATTCATGAGATCAGACGACGTTTGGATTTGCACGATCGCGTTCTCGAGCCCGCTGATGGTGAACTGAAATTGATTGGTCGAAAGCCAGGTGGCGCCGCTGAGCATGATGGAACTTTGCGGCTGATAAGTTACCACCACGTCGCGATCTTGAAGTACCTGTATTACTTGCGATGCTTCAGAATTAGCCCCGAGATCAAGCCAGTTGAACGAGAGATTGATCACTCCGAGTTGGGTAAGGTTCGTGGCCGCATCAATGGACTGCAAATCGTTCCCTTCGAGATAGAGCGTGTTGAGGTTCGTATAAGTCGCCAGCTTGGAAATGTCCGTCAAATGATTGGACGACCCATCAAAATACGTCAACGGCAGCGCCGGCAGCGTGGACAAATTCGTTATGCCAATGTGGACGATGCTCAACGCCGAAAGCTTCGTATCGCCGGCAAATACCGCGAGACTTTGAATCGGGTTGTTATCCAGGGAAACCGATTGGAGATTGGTGAGTCCATCCAGAGCCGAAATATCGGTGAGGTCATTTTGTTGCAGGAGAACAAAAAACAGTTGGCTCGCGAGCGTCAGCGAAGGCAGGGTGGTTATGTGGTTATTTTCAAACTCGATCACCGCTAGATTCGTCATCGGCGCGAGGAATGAAACATCCGTCAACCCGATTCCCGGGAAGGTCAGAAAACCAATTCTTTCCGGAGCGGGAAAATGCTTCAGCGGCGTGAGGTCTTGCACGGGAATATAGCTCAAATCCAAATAATAAAGATTGGGCAGATATTCGAGGAACGCGATGTTCGTCACCGGCGTGTTATCAATCGCGAACAGTTGCATGCCCGTCATGTTCGTCACGAAATCCACGTTCGTCACCGGGTTCTGACTAAGATAAAGCGCGGCAAGGTTCGTCAATGGCGCGAGTGATGCCGCGTTGGTGACAAAATTATTCCCCAGATACAGGCCGTTAAGTTGCGTCATTCCCACCAGCGGCGTGATATTCGAAATCGAGTTCTGTGAGACGTCGAAGGTGATCAGGTTCGTCAACGTCAAGGCGAACGCCAGGTTGGTGAGGCCAATACCATGCACATCCAGGTTATTGACATTCGCCAATCCTCCCAGCACCTGCGCGTTCGTGACCGCGTCGTTTTCCATCTGGAATTCGCCGAGATTCGCCGCCAGATTCGTCACCGGCGAAAGGTCGGTGAAAAAATTATCATTCAACTCCAGGTGATAAATGCTCGTCAGCGAATCGAGAAAATCCAAATTCGTGATGCCGCAATTATCCAAATCCAATTCCGTAAGCGCATATAAGTCTCCAAGTGCGCCCGGATTCATTATCTGATCGTCCTTCAAACTGAGTTTCGTGAGATTCGTCGCATAATTGAGACCCGTGACGTCGGTAATATTTTGATCATCGAGGATGAGGCTCGTCAGCGTCCCTAAATCCGCCGGAGTAATTTCGTTCGTCGGAATGTTCAGCATCTGGCCGATAGCCGTGAGCAGATTCGGATCGGGAAAGAGCGCTCCGCCAATGGGAATCAGCATCGCATCGTCACTGTAAACCTGATAACCCAAATCATCCGACACAATGACAAAATAATCACCAGCGTCACTGGCCGTCGCATTGGTAATGGTCAAAGTGTCGGAAAACGAGCCCGAAATAGTGTCATCATCCGTCAAAGGCGTCCCGTTGAAATACCATTGATAAAAGAGATTCGTCGTGCCGTTGGTGTCCGTCGCCGTGACGCTGAAAGTGACGGCTTGGCCGGCATTGAAGAATGCGTTCGTTGGCTGCGTCAGGACCGTCGGCGAAGGATCCTGCGGCTGATAGTTCACCGCCGCATTTTGGCCGAGGAGAAAGTTGATCACATTCAGCGACGCGGAACCGGAATCGAGATCGAGCGTGTTGTCATGCACGTCAAGTGAAGTCAGCAAAGTCAGATTCGTCAGGACATTGATATTCGCGAGCAAATTGTCATTCAACGTCAGCATGGTCAGATTGGTAAGTCCCGCGAGCGGGGCGTCGCGATAGATCTGATTATTGTCCAGTTCAAGATTCGTCAGGTTGGTCAATCCCGCCAATGGCGATATGTCAACGATCTGGTCGTAGTTCAAATAGAGGTACGTCAGCATCGTAAGCTTCGCGATCGGCGCCAGATTGGTGACTTGATTCGATTCCAGAAACAGCAGCGTAAGATTAGTCAAGCCGGACAGTGGCGCGACATTGGTGATTTGGAAGTTCGCGCCCAGGTCCAGGGCGATCAACCGGGAGGCGGTGGCCAGCGGTGAAACATCCGTGATTTGATTGAGCGCCAGATCCAATGAAATCAGTTGCGGATTCGGGAACACTGGAAGGTTTGTCACCAAATTCGCGTCTGCATCCAGAGAATATAAAGAAATCAAATTCGTGGCGGGCGAGAGATTGGTGAGTTGATTATTATTCACCGTTAAATATTGCAGATTGGTCAACCCCGCCAGTGCCGTGATGTCCGTGAGCAGATTTTGTCCCACGTCCAGTTGAGTCAGGTTGGTGAGACCCGCGAGCGGAGACACATCCGGGAATTGATTTTGGCGCAGCGATAAAAAAGTCAAATTCGTCAGCCCACTCAACGGCGCGGCATTGCTGAATAAATTATTCTGCGCGCTTACGTAGGTCAGATTCGTCAATCCCGCGACCGGCGAAAAATTCGTCAACAAATTGCCGTCTAGTTCCAAATGCTGTAACTGCGTCAGTCCCGCGATGAACGAAATATTCGTCAGTGAAGCACTGTTGAACGCGAGAAAAGTCAGGTTGGTCAGGTTGGCAACGACGGTAGGATTTGTGATCGCGTTGCCATCCAAATCAAGCTGGCCCATTTGCGTCAAGCTCGCGAGCGGCGAATCATCCGTAATGGAATCGCCGTAACAACTGATGCTTTGCAGCATCGAAAAATTCGTCAAAAAATTGATGTTCGTAATACTGCTAAGTCCAATATCCAGATTCGTGAGATTCACCAGCGAACCAAGCACTGCGACGTTCATAGGTTGGTTGGCGTAAATATTAAGCAGTTGCAAACCGGTCAGGTTCGTGAGCGGGCTGTAATCGGTGATGAGGTTATTATACAAATAAGTGACTTTCAGATTCGGCGCGTTCGTCAGGAACGAGATGTTCGTCAAAAAACTGCTGATGAAATCCACCTCAGTAAGATTCGTCAGGCCCACAAAGCCGGAAAAATTGGTGACTGGATTGCTGTTCAAAACCAGATTTTGAAGATTGCGCGCGAACTCCAACCCCGTCGTGTCCGTCACGCCCCGCGTATCCGCGTTGAAATTCGTGAGCGTCAACATTTCATCCGCGGTGATCGGGCCTGAGTCAAGCTTCAACGCCTCCAACAACGCCTGATTAAGCGCCGGATCGGGGATGTTCACTGTTTGCGCCTGCGCACCGGAAGCCAGAATCAATCCCAGCGTCAGCACGGCAAATACAATTCGTGAAAGGCAGTTCATTCTTGGATTCATACGTTTGAGCTGGCTGATTGGATGCGGACGACCTGGCCTTTCTGAAACACGGCCCGGTGCGACAAGTTGCCGTGCAGTAAAGGCAATATCATACCCGTTTTACCGAAGGTTCGTCAAGGTTATGACCCGGCGGGTAGTGTCCTAATTTGGATTAGGTACTTGGATTTAGTTCCGATTGGGTTGGTTGAGGGCCGAACCCATCCCCATTGCCCGGAACGCAGATTTTGATTGGCAAACCGAGCGTGCCGTCCAACTTTACCAGATCATCGTTGTCGTACGAATGCATAAAATCCACTTGTTGAGCTATTGCGCTAGCAAGGTGGATTGCATCTTTTGGCTTCAGCCTGGAATGTTTCCAAAGCAGTTTTCTGGCAGCTTCGGCGATGTTTCGGTCGCAATTGATCGGAATAATGTAACTGCGCTCAAAATATTCACTCAAAATCTGTTCATGCTCGGGCGAAAGCTTGTTTAATTTTCCCGTTGGATCGGTAATAGTTTTTACCCAAACGCATTCAACGAATGTCGCGGCGGAAGTATAAATTCTGACATCCCCTGCCTGAGCAGCCTTCTCAATGCGCATACAGGCATCCACCCTTCCCTTTTCGCTGCCGAAAAGGGCATGAAAAACACAAGCATCCCAGTAAACCGATTTTGGCATTTATTTATATTGTTTGAACATCGCTTGCACATCCTCAATTGTGGGCAATTCATGGTCTGGCCGGAAAATGCGCATACTGTCTACTGTAATGCTTACCGCATGGCCCTCCTTCGCATAGTGAATCAGACCGCTAGCCAGAATTCTTTTTGTGTAGCCCTTAACGGCATCGGCCTGAGCCTCTTTGCTTTGAAGATAACAAGTGACCTCCCTATGTTGAATTGGGTCGTAAATCGTGCAGGACAGTCCATGCCTCGCAGACAAAGAAATAATCTCGCCCTCGATTCCGCCAAAGGCTATTTGGGGTTGCCCGGATAAAATCGCATCCGCCGTTTCAGCGACTACCATCGGCACATCTTCGACCGGGCCACCGTTTTTTATGGTTACAGATTGAATATCATCCCCGTCATTTAATCTTGCTAATCTGCGCGCCGCAGATACCTCGTTGCGAGTGAATCCATTAGGAATGCGCCTTATTCCGCTCCGCATTGACCGCATACCCTGACACACAATATCCAAAGACTTTTCGGATTCACGAGTTGGGTTTTCGATCCGCATTCTCAATATTTCGCTCCCTTTATCTACCTCTACCGTCCAATTAATGGTGGAATTGGTAACGTTTTTTGCAACACCTTGAACCATTGCAAAAAAGTCCTTCGCTCCTTCTAAAAACTTCTCAGGGCTAAGTCTTTTCGCAGAAATTTTTATTTCGATTTGGTTGCTCATATCATCGCCTCTGGTTTCAGGATTTTGCCGTTGCTGTCAATGTAACGCCAAACAAGCCTATCAACCAAGCGAGAGCCTTTGTCTTGCCATCGCGATAGCGCAGTCTGCCAGTTAGCCGAATCCACGGAAATACAAATTTTGGTCATTCTTCCGCTTCCCTTTTTGGGGCCAGTGCCTTTTCTTGCCCCGCCACGCCGTTCAACATTTTTCATTGACATATTTTGAATATTATATTACTTTATTCAAAAGTCAATAGGAAAACTATAGCAAACGAACTGAAAACGGAAAAGAAGGCGCAAGCGGTCGCAATGCTTTGCGAAGGAAGCAGCATCCGCAGCGTTGAGCGGATCACCGGCATTCACCGCGATACCATCATGCGCTTGGGTGTTCGCGTCGGTCAGGCGTGCGCTAAGATTCAGGATGAGAAAATGAAAGACCTGAATTGCAAGCGTCTTGAGGTTGACGAAATTTGGGGCTTTATCGGGATGAAAAAGAAAAACGCCAGTGTGTTTGATACGGTCGCGGGCCGTGGCGATATCTGGACGTATATTGCTCTCGACGTGGACAGCAAGCTGATTCCCTCTTTCCTCGTTGGAAAGCGCGACGCCTACCATTCCAAAACTTTCATGGCTGATCTGGCCGCACGTCTCAAATGCCGCGTGCAACTCAGTAGCGATGCCCTTGCGTCTTATGCCGACGCCGTTGAGAGGGGTTTCGGCGCAGAGGTGGATTACGGACAGATTTCAAAAACCTATTCACTCGCCCTCGTAAATAACGCTCCGGCGAATATTCACTACAGCCCTGCGGAAGTGGTTAAAACTGAAAAGACGGTTGTTCAAGGCGCACCAGATATGGAATTGATTTCTACCTCTCGCATTGAGAAGCAGAATCACACGTTGCGGATGCACTGCCGCCGCCTTACGCGGTTGACGAACGCTTTCAGCAAAAAGCTGGAAAATTTCCAAGCCGCTGTCAGTCTCAATTTCGCTTATTACAATTTCTGCAAAGTGCATCGGGCCATCCGCTGCACGCCAGCAATGGAAGCGGGAATTGAGCAAAGCCAATGGACAGTTGCCGAATTGATTGAACGCTGTGGCGAATAAATCCGATTACATAGCGCGCTTACAAGTAGCCGTCTCGCAGTTGCATGACTGCGGGGCGGTTCATCGCGCTACCGTGCCTGTCCACGAAACATTTCAGGGCAAGACGGTGTGGCAAGGGGATGTGGAGGTATTCGATCTGCACGGACACCCAAAAGCGAAACGTGCCTATGCCTGGAGCCATCTCGACGGCGCAAAGGATGAGCGGGAGCGGTTCGTTGCGGTCTTGGAAATTCCGCCTGTGGATTCAGCGCAAAAGGCCGTTCAGGTTCAAATTGTGAAGGACGTGAAAGGAATAAAGTGATACGAAAAATATCTGAATTGCATCGTTGTAATTATGGCCTGCCGCATACAGATATTTCATGCGAGCCAACCTCATCCGAAATTTGTACCGCCATATCCAATAAGCAATTTGAGTCGCGGTCTTTCGATCAGGCTGATAAAAACGGACTTCTCAACGAGTGGAATAACGCGGCTAATGGCAACGATACCGAAATGGGTCGTCTCCAAAAAATTTATCACGCCCAGAGGATAGCTTATTTAATCGTTAATGGATGGTCTGACCCTATAACCATTGATTTAAATGGGGTTATAACGGATGGCAATCATCGAATTAGGGCTGCATCTTTCCTTGGCAGAGCCGAAATAGATGCAAATGTTAAACCAAATTAGGACACTACCGCCCGGCGTAAAACCGTCCGGACGCCGCAAAAAAATACGGGAATCCAGCGCCCACCATTCACCTGCTGCCGGGCAGGCGATTTACTCAAGCTCAATGCCCACCGGGCAATGATCCGACCCTAAAATATGCGGATGAATAAACGCCCGCTTCAACCGCGGCTTGAGCGATTTCGACATGAGAAAATAATCAATCCGCCAGCCGACATTCCGCGCGCGGGCATTCGACATCTGACTCCACCACGTGTAATGGCCGCCGCCCGGTTCAAATTGCCGGAACGTGTCCAGAAAACCCGCCTCCACAAATGCCGAAAATCCCGTGCGCTCCTCGATGGTGAAACCGTGGTTGCGCACATTCGGTTTCGGATGCGTCAGATCAATCTCCGTGTGCGCCACATTCAAGTCGCCGCAAAAAATCACCGGCTTCTTGCGCTCCAGCTTTTTCAAATACTTCAAAAAATCCACGTCCCATTTCTGGCGATACGGCAGCCGCGCCAGGTCGCGCTTGGAATTCGGCACATAAACATTCACCAGATAAAAATCAGGATACTCCGCCGTGAGCACGCGGCCCTCGGCATCGTGTTCATCCACGCCGATGCCCAGCGTCACCTTGAGCGGCCGATGCAGCGTGAAAATCGCCGTGCCCGCATAACCTTTTTTCTGCGCGCTATTCCAATAAGTCGTATAGGTCGAAGGCCAAAGCTGTTCGACATCGTCGGCGGTCGCCTTGGTCTCTTGCAGGCATAAAATGTCCGGCGCTTCCCCGGCTAAGTATTCCAAAAAGTTCTTCCGCAACACCGCGCGGATGCCATTGACGTTCCACGAAATAATTTTCACCGCGCGAGCTTAACGGAAACCCTCCGCCACCGCCAGAAAACTGATGCGCGA
The DNA here is from genome assembly GCA_036268055.1 of Verrucomicrobiia bacterium. NCBI lineage: Bacteria > Pseudomonadati > Verrucomicrobiota > Verrucomicrobiia > Verrucomicrobiia bacterium. Next base: position 8,030 of record DATAUW010000004.1, read on the forward strand.
GTCATTATGACAACTAATGTTACAACGAAGTGACCGGCGATTATTTTCTTGTTATTTGGCCGCGCTGTGCTTTAATACAAATGCTACAATTAGCCAGGCATGAAGCCTGTCCGTTTTGCGAACGAACTGCATGAACAAGTTTAAACTGGCGGGGGCCTCTTGAGTCGCCCTTTTGCACCACGCTCTTCTTCTTCTTCCGCTTCCTTTGTCAGGGTCAACGGGAAAATCCGCGCACGTGAAGTCCGGGTCATCGGAGTGGATGGAAAACAACTCGGCATCATCGGCCTCGGTGATGCCATCAACCTCGCGCGCCAGAACGGCGTGGACCTGGTTGAAATCGCCGCGACCGCCACGCCGCCGGTGTGCCGCCTCGTTGATTTCGGCAAGTTCCGCTACGAACAGGCCAAAAAGGACAAGGAATCCAAGAAGCATCAGCACGCCAATAAGGTCAAGGAAATCCAGCTTAGTCCCAAGATTGACCCGCATGACCTCGGCGTGAAGTTGAGCCACGCGATTGATTTCCTTTGCGAAGAGATGAAGGTCAAGATCGTCCTGAAATTCCGCGGCCGCGAAATGGCCCACACCGAATTCGGCTTTCAACTCATCGAAAAATTTCTCAAAGACGTGACCCCTTACGGTCACCCCGATTCCACGCCCAAACTCATTGGCCGCGCGATCAACGTCATGTTGAGCCCGCTGCCGCGCAACAAGCGGGCGAAGAATCCCAACGAAAAACCGCATCAAGGTCCCGGCGACGCCGACACTGACGAAGATGACGGCGATGACGACAGCGAGGAGAATCACAAACCCGCGCCCAAAAAATCTTCCTCACCCGCCGCGGCAAACTCCGCTGCGAATCCGGCCGACATCCAATCCGAAGCCACCGAAGCCACCGAAGGCGCCGCCCCCGCGCAACCGGCCTAAGATTAAATTTGGTCAGCCCATTTTGACGTAGAGGCGCAGCGAAGAGGCAAAACTTCGAGCCACGGCTGGAACTCGGATTAAACACCGATCAGCAGATTTTTGTCCGTGTTTAGTCTGTGTCCATCTGTGGCGGGTTTAATTAAACCCTTTGTTTATTAGGGTTTGCTCACACGATGGACGGCCACTGTCAGCAAAAATGTCAGTCACGGGGCGGATGGTAAAACAATTCGCCAAAACTGGCTAGAACTTGCTGAAACTTCGCCAGAACGCGCGTTCAAAACCGCCGTTCAAACAGGACTGGTATCTCGAAACAGAGAAAGCCAGTTATGAAAACGAAATACACGATGTTCCGGCGCGGCGAAATGTTTTACATGCAGGACAGCGCGACCGGCAAACAGACCAGCCTACACACCAAGGACGAAACCGAGGCCAAGAGCCTATTGGAAGCCCGCAACGCAGCGCAGCGGCAGCCTGTGCTAAACTTGCACCTTGCCCGCGCCTATTTGACCGCCAGCGACCCCGCCTTTGTGGAACGCACTTGGAGCGTGGTCATGGAACAGATGCAGTCCAGAGGCAAAGAGAGCAGCCGCGAGCGTTACGCCAGCGTGTTCAAGTCCGCCTGCTATGACGGCTTGCGGAACAAGAAATTGATGGAAACCACCGCCGACGATTTCTTTGCCGTGTTCAAACAAAACAAAGTTGCCATTAACGAGTTTTTGAAACGGCTGCATAACTTCGCCGTGCATCTTGGCTGGATTGCCATTCCAATTGTCGCGCCCTACCTTTGGCCGAAATACGAGCCGAAAGACCGGCGCGGCATCACGGCAGCGGAACAGGAAAGCATCCTTGCCCATGAGAAAAAAGCCGAGTGGAAACTTTACCTTGAATTGCTTTGGGAAACCGGCGCGGCGCAGAGCGACGCGGTTAATTTCAAGGCGGAGGACATTGACTGGCAGAGCCGGACAATCTCTTATTTCCGCATGAAAACCGGCTCGCTGGCGCAGTTCACCATCAGCAAGAAACTCGAAACCGTGTTGAGCCACTTGCCGACGACCGGCGTTTTATTCCCGCACCTGTCCAAGTTTTCGGCCAACGACCGCGCCAGCCGTTTCCGCCGTCGTTGCCACAAGGCGGGCGTGACGGGCGTAACCCTGCATTGTTACCGCTACGCATGGGCGGAGCGGGCAAAGGTTGTCGGGATGCCGGAGCGTTTTGCCCAGGCTGCGCTTGGGCATAACAGCAAGGCGATTCACCGCGCCTACGCGAAGAAAGCCCAAATCATCGCGCCGAGCCTTGAGGAATACGAAGCGAGGGCAGCGACAGCGAAACAACAACAGGCAGTTGCGGCGTGAGGCCGCACAAATAGAAAAGCGGTTGAGCTTATCGGCTCAACCGCTTTTGTGGTTTTGGGGACTTGCGCCATCCCCAAGCCCCGCGCCAAAGGGCGTTGCCCTTTGGAATCCGTCATCCGCTCGCGCTGGCCTGATCGCTGACGCGCAGCTTTCCGCACGGCGGAAAGAATAATGTTTTGGAAGGAGCAGCGGCTAGGACACCGCCGCCAAGGAAGCGTGACCGTTCGCCACGCTGCTAAAGGAATGCTCTTTTTTGCGGGCGTTCTGCTTTTGCCAGTGCTGGCAAATAGTGTTGCTGACTCTGACCAGCCAACCGCGATCTTTCGTCATTTCCAGCACGTCCGCCGTGGCGAAATACTTGGTGGAATTCGATGAGGGATTGCCGAGCGGCTTGAGTAGCCGGGCATTGACCAGCGCGGGAATATCGTGCGGCTGGCAGTTCAGCACCCATCCCGCTTGTTCCGCCGTGAGGCGGGCGGGAAGCTGTCCTAAAAGCGACAAGAACCGTTGTTGATCCTCTTTCATATAAAATACCAGTCGCTATAATGAGCCGAAATAGAACAAATAAATTTTTCACTTCAAAGCGGTTGAGGAAAATATGAAACAAAAGCGAACAAAATCTGGCGTTGATAGTGTGTTAAAGGGAAATACGGGCGAGTTTTATGCACTGGCTGAGTTGAGTCGGCATGGATGGACTGCGGCACAAACGGCGAGAAATACACGGCTTTATGATATTTTGGCGCGAAAAGATTCACGCCAAGTTGCCTTGCGAGTCAAAACCAAAACATCTGACGCCCTTGTGTTTCAGTGGAATGCGAAGCCAGATGGCAGAATATTTGGCGAGATTGGCGCAGATGATTTTTGCATTCTTGTTGATATCCCTGAAAGCCACGACGAATTCCCGCAATTTTACATTGTGCCAACTAAAGTTCTTGAGGGCTGGCTGATTGAAGATTTCAATACATGGCTTGAGACTCCGGGCAAAATTAAGCAACAACGCAGTGCTGCCAACAAGCGCCGACTTTTTTACATGGACGAGGATGCCAGCAAATCAGGGCATGGTTATTTGACCAAATTAAGCTCATATCGTGACTGGAAGATTCTTGAAAGGGATTGACCTATTGCTTTATTTTTAGCAAAACGATCAGACTTTTTCTGGCATTATGGACGACCTGATTAAACTTGTCCGCACCTACCGGGTGACGGCGGGACTGGCTGAACGGCTGCGGCTGGCGGAAGCCATCTTCCGCCTGATTGCACCAGATTTACGCGCTTTCGTATTCAGCGCCATCGTGCCGCAAGCCGCCGAAGATGTGTCACAGGAGGTTTTAATAAGCATCGCAGCCAGCCTCAAGAAGTTTGAAGGCAATTCAAACGGGCAATTTTGGGAGTGGTGCTACATGATTGCGCGACGGCGGATATATGACCATATACAAAAAAGAGACCGCGACCGCCTCCTACCCATGCCCCATGACGAGATTTTAGATTTGCTGGACGCATCGGCACAGGTTGCGCCTCTGACGGCGGCTGACCGGCACGATTTGGAATACGCGCTGAATTTGCTGGATAGTTCAAAACCCGAATGCCGGGGTTATCTCTGGAATCATTATGTGATCGGATTCGATTACGGCGAGATTGCCGAGGAACAAAACCTGAATTACGATAACGTGAGAATGAAAATCGGGCGATGCTTGGAAGAAGCTAAGTCGCTCGTTTCCTAACCATGCCAAACGAAAACACAGACGCCGAAGCCGCCTTGAAAAAGCTAGGGCATCGGGTGCGACTGGGCTGGGCCAAGAAACATCCCATCCCGGACAAAAGCCTTGAATCGGTCAAGAACACCGTGCGAGAGCAATGGGAACAGGAGCAGACCGCCAGCAAGCCCGCGCCAAGTCCCGCGAAAGACCAGAAGCCGAAGCCGCCGGAACCCGGCATAGAGCGTTAAAAGCCTTTAAGCCTGCCCATATTTCAAATATAAATGACCCAAATCAGGGGTAGGCAATGAGAATTTCACGAATCAAAATCCAAAATTTTCGAGGCATAAAAAGCGGAGAATTATTTTTCCCAAAGTATGCGGTTTTGGTTGGCGACAACAATTGCGGAAAATCAACCGTGATTGAGGCTATTGACCTTTGCCTTGGCCCCGAACGACTTTCGCGCCACCCTATTATTGACGAACACGATTTTTATGCTGGCCGCTACATTGATGCAGAAAAAAAGCCGGTCGAAATTAAAATCGAAGTTGTTGTCGTAGATTTGTCCGATGAGCAAGCACGAGAATTTAGAAATCACATAGAGTGGTGGAACGAAGCAGACAACACCTTGCTGGACAGTCCGCCACCGGAAGGCACAGACCAACCAAGTGTTGTTCCGGCGCTTCGCGTTGGTTTTACTGGTGTTTATGACGTCGAAGAAGATGATTTTACAGGCAGCACCTATTTTCTGTCTCCCGCTCGTGAAGATGGGGGACATGATTTTTTCAAGACCTCCGATAAACGCCGCTGTGGGTTTCTCTTTTTAAGAACACTTCGCACTGGTTCACGAGCATTAAGTCTGGAGCGCGGCTCGCTGCTCGATATTATTCTAAGGTTGCAGGACAAGCAGCTTCAAATGTGGGAAGAAGTTTTGGAAGAACTTCGCAAACTTCCGGTTGCGGAAAAGAAGGAGCTTGGCATTAGCGATATTTTATCAAGCGTTCAGGCGGCGGTCAGGTCATTCGTGCCATCTGATTGGGCGGACAATCCATGTATGCGTGTGTCAGACCTCACTCGTGAGAGTTTGCGCCGGTCTTTGACCGTTTTCATGGGCACAGGAGCAAAACTTGATGACGGAACAGACCATGCCGCCCCATTCCAGCACCAAGGAACCGGAACGATTAATGCGCTTGTCCTCGCATTGCTTTCATTGATTGCTGACCTTAAGCAAAACGTAATCTTCGCGATGGAGGAACCAGAAATTGCAATTCCACCGCATACACAGAAGCGAATCATTGACAGCGTATGCAAGAAATCTGCCCAAGCGATTTTTACTTCACATTCGCCATATGTTATTGGGGAATTTAAGCCGTCTCAGGTGTTAGTTCTCCGGCGCGATCAAGGAATTCTTTCCGGGGTATTGGCGGACTACCCGCCAACCGTTAAACCCAAAGCATACCGCACCGAGTTTCGCAGTCGTTTCTGCGAGGCATTATTGGCGCGCCGAGTTTTAATATGTGAAGGACGAACGGAATTTGACGCGATGCCCGCAGCAGCGAGAAGATTGCATGAGCTTCACCCAAACGATTTTAAGACATTGGAAGCCCTTGGCATCGCTTGGATAGATGCACAAACAGATTCACAAGTTGCACCACTTGGGGAACACTTCAAAAAATTGGGGAAAATAGTGTTTGCCGTGTTTGATAAGCAAGACCCGGCGCAAAAAGCAGCTATTGAGGCAGTAATTCCTCATTGTTTTGAAGCACCCGAAAAATCATTTGAAAAAGTTATCTTAAATCAAACGGCAGAAGCCGCGTTACGGCGTTTTGGGCTGGCCCTTGTAACAGAGGGGGATTGGCCGCCACATCTAGCAGCCAAGAAACCAACGGCAGCAATGCCGCTGAATGATCTTAAAGGCACATTATCTGATTACCTTTCGTGGTCAAAGGGCCACGGAACTGCGGCAGACTTGCTTGGGCAATGCACTCGCGATGAAATGCCAAAGTTCATCTTGGACACACTTTCAGCGATTCAAAATATTGCCGAGCCACCACCTGCACCGGCCCCACAAGCGGCACCCGCTCCACAAGCAGTAGAGCCTAAACAGCAGTAGAGAAAGGCGTTTCGTGATTGCATTGAATCCCGAAAAGCAACGGCTACTTGATACCAACGGTCATATTCTAGCCCTGGGCGGGCCGGGTTCTGGCAAAACATTCATTGCGCTAGTTAAAGCGGAACATGAACTACGTTCGGCAAAACTTTTGCGTGGGCAACGGATTCTTTTTCTTGGTTTCGCTCGTGCTACGATAGCACAGGTTGCACAGCAAGCCGGAACTCTGGTCTCAAGCTCTCACCGGGATTCGCTTGAGATGAATACTTATCACGGCTTTGAATGGAATATCCTACGCAGTCATGCCTATTTGCTCAAAACCGGAAAGCCGTTGCGCCTACTTCCGCCACCTGAAGCGGCATCGCGCCTCGCGGAAATTGATACCGCCGCAAGACCAGCAGAAAAGCGGCGTCTTTTTCTCGAAGATGGATTGTTACATTTTGATCTTTTTGCATCAGTAGCAGGCGAATTGCTTTCCAAGAGCAAGGCACTAGCACGAATCATTTGCGATGCTTATCCCATCATCATACTCGATGAGTTTCAAGACACGAACTCAGACGAGTGGCAGTTGATTCAAATATTGGGCAAAAAAAGTCGGCTGATCGCATTGGCGGATGCAGAACAGAGGATTTATGAATTTCGGGGAGCCGATCCGAAACGCATTGGAGAGTTCATTAAGACTTTTGCGCCAACACAATTTGATTTCGCTTCGGAAAACAATCGCAGCAACGGCACTGACATTGCAGTATTCGGAAACGATTTGTTAAGCGGAGCTAACAAAACGAAAACGTATAACGATGTATCGGTGCTTAAATATCAATTGCGAAAGGGAATTGCATTCCATCTTGATATAAAGCTTTCAATTCTTAAGGCGTGTCAACGGCTTCAAAAATCTGGAAAGACTGTTTGGTCACTTGCGGTGCTTGTGCCAACAAAGCAGTTAATGCTCGATGTTTCTGATTACTTGTCGCAAGAACAACTTTTTGATGGAGGCAAAAAACTGCCGGTTCTTTCGCACGAAGTGGCGCTTGAATCAACAGCACCATCGCTTGCGGCGGTTCTCATCGCCGGACTTTTGGAGAGTTGTCCAACATCTGCGGAATTGGCCCAGCGTATTGTCATTAGCCTCTGCGAACACATCCGGGGGCGCAAAGGTGATAAGCCAGTCGCGCAAGGTGAATTGAAACTTGTCGGGGCATTAGGGGACTACGTTGGAACAGGTGTAATAAGAGGTTCGGCGCGAACACTTGTAGTTGATGAGTGCAAACGTATCGCTACGGAGCGAATTAATTTAACTATGTCAGGCGACCCTTGGGAGGATTGGCTTGCTGTGCGCCAGTTGCTTGGAAACTCCGCTGCGGCATCCATTGTGCAAATTGCAGAAGATGCAAAATACCTCAGATTGCTCCACAAAGGGGCCATCCTTAGATCAAAGCTCAGTGAACTTTGGAGAAAAAATGGGGATTACTCTGGTGCTGCCGCTTTGGTTCGTGAGGCATTGCTGCAAGAGCATTTCTCGGCTTCAACAAGGAAATGGACGGGTATTCATGTAATGACAATTCATAAATCGAAAGGAAAGGAATTCGATGAAGTAATTGTATATGAGGGCAGTCATCAAGGCCGGATAGTCCGCCAGAATGCCTCAGACAAGGATATTGCTCAGGCTCGTTTGGTTCTGCGCGTAGCAGTCACGCGAGCTATGAGCCGTGCAACAGTATTGACTCCTAAACGTGATCCTTGCGTATTTCTATGAATTATTTTCGATGCCGGATTGCATTGATGAATTTTGCGAAAGCGGCAATCAGCTCCGCGATTGCGTTAATCAATAAAGCGATAGTGATAATCTTCATGGTTTTCTCCTCGTTTGTCCGCCTTGATTGGCGTGACGTGAGCGAGGTTGAAAGCCGGTAGCAAGACAGAACGGGAAAGGCCGCGTAGCGCCGGGACGAGGGGTGAAGCTGCACAAGCGCAGCGCGGAAGCAAACAGCCTTGGACGTTGTGAGACACCGGCTAGAGATTATTCGCGTTCACGCCAGAGGGGGCAGAGAGGACAGACCTGATTTCAAGTCGCCAAGAGATTAACGCCGCCGCTTGGATTTCGGTGTTATGCCATCAATATAATCAGCCCACCATTGCATCATCTTCCGGCGTTCCGGCAGATATTGAGCGTGATTGTAGGCGGCGCGGACCTTGTTGCGCTCGCCGTGGGCAAGCTGGCGCTCAATCACGTCCGGCATAAAGCCATTTTCATTCAAAATGGTGCTGGCCGTGGAGCGGAAACCGTGGCCGGTTGTCCGCGAGTGATAGCCCATCCGATAAAGCGCATAAAGCATGGTGTTTTCGCTCATGAAGGAAACGGGATTGTGCTGGTTTGGGAAAATATATTGCCGATTGCCGGTGTGCTTTTGCAATTCCCGCAGCACGGCCACGGCCTGACGCGAAAGCGGCACAATATGCAGTTCCTTCATTTTCATCCGCTCGGCTGGAATCCGCCACTCGGCCTTGTTAAAATCTATTTCAGGCCATTCTGCCGCCCGTAATTCCGTTGTGCGGACGAAAGTGAGCAGCAACAAGCGAAGGGCCAGCTTGGTTTGTAAAGCGCCGTCCATAGTGCCGTCATAGGTTTCCAGCTTTTGCAGAAATTCCGGCAGATCGGCGGCTTTCAGGTATCCGCAGCGACGCCGCCGCTTTATACCGGGAAATGATGCGTGTCATTCTCATCATCGGCGGCTCTATGCCGCCCATGTCTGGCGAAGATCAAAAGGCGCTTGCCGTGGTGAAAGGGTAATGACAATGGACTACGACGATTACAAAAAGAAAGCGCGGTGGATTTGGTTTTTCGTGCTGTCTGTCCCGTGGATGATGTTGATGATTGGCGCGGGAAACGACGCCTACAATAAAACGGCAGCGGAAACCGCGACCAAAACCGGCTTTTCCCATTTCTGGTCAAGCGGCGCGGGCATCTTTAACAGTGACGCCGACAACGCCCGCATGAGCTACATCATCGGCGGTGTTTTCGGGTTGATTGGCGTATTTTTTGTCGCCCACATCATTGCGGGGGTTCAGGTTTCCATGAAGGAAGATGCCGCCAAGCGGAAGCTGGAGGCACAGAATCAGCGGGAGCAGCGCGAGTTTCAAAAGCAAATGGAGGACATGGACGAACAGAGCAACCAGCAGGACAAGCTTTCAAAATTCGCCCAATCCAAACAGGAATTGATTATGCGACTTGGCAGCATTGACCAGTTTATCCGCGTTCTGGAAACCGAGACTGACGCCAACAGCCGGACAATGGCGCTCCAAGACGCGCACTCACAAATGACCAAATTAACGGCAAGTCTGGCTTCCGAGCAAATCAGCCGGGAGGCGTTTGATGATCCGGTTGTCCGGGAACACGCCTTGGAAACCAGCAAGGACTTGGCCCGCATCGGGCTGGCAAACGACCGCTTGAGCCGGGACATTACACGAATTTTCGGCCTAAATCCCTCCGAATGAAGAATCTCTCCTGCCACCTTGATTGAATTTTCCAAGGTGCTATGCTCGCGTTATGACGGTTTTTGAGAACAGCGAACATAAAATTATTTGGGGCAACGCGCTTGATGCCCTAAACGAACGTGTGCCTGACGGCACCGTGGACCTCATTTTTGCAGACCCTCCTTACAATATCGGGAAAAATTTCAACGGTCACAAAGACAGTTGGCCAACCGATGAAGAATATCTGGATTGGTGCTACAAATGGATTGACCTTTGCATTCGGAAACTGAAGCCCAGCGGCAGCTTTTATTTGATGGCATCAACTCAATGTATGCCATTTTTTGACATGTATTTCCGTCAGCGGATGACCGTCCTGTCTCGCATCGTTTGGTTTTATGACAGCTCAGGAGTTCAGGCGCGTAAATTTTTTGGCTCCCTTTACGAACCGATTCTATACTGCGTTAAAGACCCTAAAAATTACACATTTAACTCCAAAGATATTTTAGTTGAAGCCAAGACCGGCGCGAAGCGAAAGCTAATTGATTACCGCAAGCCTGTGCCTACGCCCTATAATACTGAAAAAGTTCCGGGCAATGTCTGGGAATTACCTCGTGTCCGCTACCGGATGGATGAATACGAAGAACACCCAACCCAAAAACCAGTCGCATTGCTTGAACGGATTATCAAGGCAAGCTCCAATTCTGGCGATTTGGTTCTTGACCCATTCTCGGGGACTTTTACAACAAGCTACACTGCAAAAAAACTTGGACGGAAATCCATTGGTATAGAATTGCAGGAACCTTATGTAAAAATCGGTTTGCGTAGGCTTGGCATTCAAGACCATTTGAATGGAGTCCCAATCATTCGCCCGGATAAGGCTTATACGCGCAAAAACGGTGCAAAAAAGAGGCCAGAAGAAGAAAGTTTATTGTTGAATCTATGATTGATCACGCATTCACGGAGAACATACGTCAAGTCTTGGGTGAACACTTTGAGGGAGCCTCAGAGGAGATTTTTGAAAAGAGCGACCTTCTCCAATACATCAATGTAAAAACAAAATCTGCCAACCGTGGCTCGAAATCCCGTGGCAGTTTTGCGAACCTATACGCGATTTATGTCCTCGTCGAAGACTACATCGCAAAGGAATTCCACAAAAAAGGTGATTACTCCAAATACGCCGGAGCAATTTTTAGCGACCTTTTACGCAGACAACGCCAATTGCCCTTTGGGGCGAAACTCCAAAATCACGCGCTTAACCACCGCATGAATGAGGAATTCAAAAAATTCTTTCCAACGTGCAAATTTACGCCAATTATGCGGGACGCCAGCACGAACCGTTATTGGATTAACACCAATTTATTGGCGGTCACGGTAGGGGGTCAAAACTACAATCTTGCGGAATCAATCATCGGCATCATTGACGCCTATATCGGCGCAAAACGAGATTCGCTCAACACTTTCATCGAGGCTTGCACAAAGTTGAAAGACCTTATGGGCGAGACCCCTGACGCAGTCGAAACCTACATTCTTGGATTGTTGGCACCAAATGTAGATGCTCGCCTATTTGAAATTGTGAGTTTTGCTATCCTCAAGTATTTCTACCACGAACAATTCGTTTATTTTGGATTTACACTGGAAGAAGTCAAAAAGGAACATCTGCGTTTGTTCAAAACTGGCCGAACAAATGCCAATGATGGTGGCATTGACTTTGTGATGAAACCACTTGGGCGCTTCTTTCAAGTTACAGAAACTTTGGACGTAAAGAAATACTTCCTCGATATAGATAAACTTGAAAGGTTTCCGATCTCGTTCGTCATCAAGTCCGAAGAATCAATACCCTCTTTGCGAGCGCGTCTCGAACAAGGAGCAAAAGAACAATATGTTGTGGACGCAATTGTTCGTAGCTACATGGCTTGCATTGAAGAAATAATCAATGTCCCAAGTTTGAAAGAATGCTTCAAGATAGCGGTCAAACAGAGTTATCTTCCTGCTATCCTTGATGAAATTGTGAAGCAGAGCAAAGTCGAATTCAATTACACCGAGGACACAGACCCTGCCGTTGACGACGAGGAAGACGAAGACGAGTCTGCGCCCGGAAGCTAGAATACCAATTTGCCTTTGCGGGGCTAAATTCCCGACACGCCCCGCCGTCCAAGAGGCACAAGCAGCCGCTCGCTTTCAGCGTGGCAAGCCACCGCGCAACTTGTGCCACTTGTCCTCTCCCATGTGAGTCTGACATTTGGCCGTCCGTGTTTCGCCGTCCGCCTTGCGGCTTGCCCTTCACCCTGCAAGCCACGGCTCCCTTGCTTCACACCGCCAGCCAAAAGTCAGAACAGGCCGGATTTGAGCCTTTGGCAACTCTGCGAGGCTAGAGGATTTTTGTTTAGTGTTTTTGGCATGGCGCGTTTTTTCAGGGGGAGCGCCTTCGAGGTCTCACCGTAGCCCGCTTGCCGCTACGCCATCTTTTTCAGGGTTTTCATTTTCCGCTATCGCGGGGCGTTTTATTTCCGGCGACGAAGGGCATGGGCCACGCCAGCGACCCGGCTATCAGGTAACGCCGAAACTTTCGCTGTCATGCCCCATGCACGCCGGAAATAAAACTGATCTTGTTCAAAAAACGTCTCCGCCAGAGGTGAAGCAAGCGGCATACGGCGAGACACGGACGGCGAACATCAAAAAAAAGCTTATGAAAAACAAATTATCAGGTGAAGCAGCAGCACCAGCAAACGCCGTCCAGCAATCATCAACCCGCGCCGAGCGGGTAACGAAATACAACTACAACCGCGAATTGCCGACACTAAAGGTTTTGGAGTTTTTGCGGGCGCAACTGCCGCAGCAATACGAGTTGGCGGAAATTGTTGGCAAATGGATATGGCTGGAATTTCCCAAGGCCAGCAACCGCGCCGCCGCTAATGCGCTCCACCGTTTGGGCTTCCATTGGAATCAACGCCGCTGCGTGTGGCAGCACCCTTGCGGAGCGTGTGCGCCTTTCGCTTCGCACCCGCAAGACCCGCGCAGCAAATACGGCTCTTATTTTGCCGCCGATTTGAAAACCGCTTGATATTTGAAACCACAAACTGTCAGTAAAAGTGTCAGTGAAAGCAGCAGAAAGTTACCGAAAATAGTGACGAGTTAGAGCGAATTTGCATTGTAATATCAATGGTTTTCGCTAGTTTATTGAAATCTGATTTAGATATACAGACTGTGTCCATCTGTGGCTAATTTTTTTTCACGCTTTGCTCCAGGGATGTGTCCAAGTTTTTGACACGTAAAATCAGCCTTTTCGTGAGCTTTGCCCCTTGATTTTTGGACCACGCCGCAGTAGCGTTTTCGCACTGTCGAGATGGTTGTAGATCGCGATGGTGAAAAACGAAAGAGCTTCCATCTTCCTATGAACAAAAAACTCTTGTCCTTCGCCAGCCTGATTGCCGTCGCATCGCTCGCATTTGCTCCTGTGAGCCAGGCAGCGAATACCGCGTTCACCTATCAAGGCAATCTGCAACAAAACGGCGCGCCCGTCAGCGGCAGTTACGATATTCAATTCGCTCTTTACCCTGTCGTGTCCAACGGCACCGCCACCGCCACTCTCACAAACCTCGCCGTGGGCGTCACCAACGGCCTCTTCACGACCACGCTTGATTTCAGCAATCCTTTCAACGGCTCCTCGTTCTGGCTGGACATCGCCGTGCGCCCGGCCGGCAGCGGCGGCGCCTTTTCCGAACTTTCGCCGAGACAACCACTGACCGCGTCGCCCTATGCCCTTTATGCGCCCAGCGCTGGCACGGTCACGGGAATTATTTCAGTCACGAACCTGCCGCCCGCCGTGGTGCTGACGAACAGCACCAGCCTGACCAATTCCCCGACGCGCACCGGTTATTTATTCGCATACGATTTGACCACGCAAACTTTCCCCAGCGCCAACACTTATCAACCCATCACCTTTAGCGTGCCGGGAACCTTGCTGAATGGCTGGACGCTATCGCAAATCGGCCCCGGCTCAAGCACCTTCACGGCCACTAACGCCGGCCTCTATTTATTTCAATATCAGGCGCAGGTTTCCGGCACGAACGGCAGTGTCGCGAACATTAAAGCCACGCTGAACAACAATGCTGAAATCACCGGCAGTGAATCCGCGGTGACGCTCTCCGGCACCAATAGTGTCGCAATTCTTTCCCACACGTTTCTCGCGCAGATCAACGTCAACGATGTTTTCAAACTTCAATTCGCCGCGCCCACCACCGGCGTAACCCTCGTTCCCAACGGCACCGCCAGCACCCGCCCGAGCATCACGCTCACCGTGGTAAAAATAAATTAACGGGCAAATGGCCATTTCGAGCGGACCGCGGGTCTATGACCCGCAGCAAGATCCATACGGTCAAGCCACTGTCGAATCAGCCCGACGCGGCAATCTTTTCGTGAATCACTGCGGGTCGCAGACCCGCGGCCCGTCAGGAAAGTGATTCACAAACTAAAGTTTTCTCAGCCTCGCGCCGATATGGTTGGGTGATAGTGAAGAGATTGACATAGAATTATGAACGTATCCGCCATTGCCCCCACCGATTCGTCCCAGCGCTATTCCGAATTGAATTCCATTCAAAGCGCACTCCAATCCGGCAACATCACCAACGCCCAGCACGCTTTCGCCGCCTTTGAACAGGAAGTGCAAAAAGCCACCGCCACCGGCGCAAAAACCATTTTCGCACCCGGCACTCAGCCAGGCAAAGATTTGCAACTCCTCGGAAATGCCTTGAAGTCGGCGGACCTCAACGGTGCGCAAACTGCATTTGCGACCTTGAAGCAGGACATCAATTCCGTGACGCAACTGACGAATCACTCAAGTTCCAGCAGTTCCTCAGCGCGCTCATTGTCCGGCGCTGGCCGCATCTCAAACGGCCCTTCGCACGTCGCCGGAAGCATTTTAAATTTCCGCGCTTAATTTTAAGAACGCAGCGGCGTTCGTTTAAAAACGATTGCGCATTTCGCCCAGCGACACGTCATTCGCCTGGGAACTGAAGCCGTGATTCATTAACCGGCGCGCATTCCCGATCACATATTCCCATTGGAACGCCGGGCCGGGATCTTCCTTGTTCGTTTGGATATGGTAATGTCCAAGCACGCCTTCGTAATTTTTCAATTCCTCGTCGGGTAATTTATGCGGAATTAATTTGCCGTGGGCATCGGTGGGATAGCGGCACTCCAGCTTGGGAAAAATCGTGCAGAGTGTCGCGGTGAGCTTGATGAGCGCCGCGTATTGTTGCGGTGTGTAATCATACTGAAACCAATCGCTGCCTTGTATCTTGCCCTCGATCAAATCCGGCCGCGCGGGATGCCCGACAAATCCCGGCGTCCGCACGCCACCATCGCCGAGTTCCTTGGGAATCGTGATCGTCGTCAGCCCGGGCTCGTGATGATACCACTCCTTGAGTTGCTTCGCGTCAGGCGAATGATGCGCGCCGGTGTTCGCGATCTCCACGCCGACGGAACGATTGTTGGAAGTCGTGGCATGCCACGCGCGTTCCTTCAAATCGAGCGTTTGATAAATCGTGCCGTCAATGTCCAGCATGAAGTGGACGCTGAGATCACGCTCGTCCTGAAGCACCTTGAAACATTGGCGGCTGACGCTGGCATCGTCGAAATGAATGACGAACTGATCAATCTTGGATTGCAGCAAAGGTAAATCCCACCCGCCGCCGCGCACGCGATCAAGTTCTGCCGGAGTCAGATTATTCGTGCGCAAGCCATAGCGATTGGGCGTGCTAAGGTCTTTGACCTGCTCGGACGAAGCGCGCCAACTGGAATCCTCATAAGGCGAAAAACGGCGCTCGACGCGATAGGCATCGTAACCACCGGGGTCCATCCATAACACCACCGGCGTGCCGGTATGAAAAAATTGGCCGGCAGCGACGATTTCATCCCCCGTGCGCGGCTCAATCGCGCCGATGCGATGGGAGTTCGTGGCGCAACCGGTGGCAAGGAGAATCAGTCCGAACGCAAAAGCGAAAACGTGCCGCGACGCAGGCCAAAAGAATTTTGTCATAACAAACTGCAAACCAGCCGGGGCATCGTCATCAGATTTTCCGAGTAAGTCAAGGGCGGGGAGTTACTCAGGGGAGTTACTCAAAAGCCGGGAGAATTAATCGGCAGAAATGCTGCGTTTGCCGCGCAAAAATAAATGCCAATAGGCGAGCAGCAAAAGAAAAATCATCAACACTAGCAGGCGCGGACGCTGTCTTTCATTTTCAGAATTATAAGCATGCACAGCAACGGGGCTGCTGGGCGGTTGCGTGACGACAATGGAAACTTGCGGACCCGCCGGCGCAGTCGCAGACACGGCGGCGGTGTTGGTGTTTTGCGGAACCCAGGGCTTCATGCCGTGCTCATCCGCGCGCGCGAGGGTGAGCCAAAAGAGCAGGGCAAAAATGGTTACGGCGAGATGAATACGCATCGTTGGAATATGTATAAAGCGTGCGGCGGCATTATCAAGCGGCAAGAATGTTGCCGCCTTTATCGGACCGAAGCGCACAAAGAATTTAGTTTGCAAGGCCACGGACAAGGTTTAATTTTAATGGACAATCGAAATCCACTGCGAAAGGTTTTTATGAAGACGATATTGCTCGGATTATTTTTGCTGAGTTTCGCCGGGAGTGCGCTCGCGCTGGAGCCATCGCAGTTGGATAATCGCATCAAAATGCTGACGGCCAAATTCGAAGCCATGCAGCACAAGCCCGATAAACGCATCCCCCCCGAATTGCTGCGCAAAGCCCAGGCGATCGTTCTGTTGGACCGCACGAAGGGCGGATTTATTTTTGGTTACCAGGGCGGCGGCGGATTGGCAATGGCGAAAGATTCAGCCACGGGCAAATGGAGTCCCGCTGCGTTCATGAACGCGAACGAGGCCAGCCTGGGCTTTCAAATCGGCGGTGAGCAGGGATTTTATGCGATCCTCCTGATGACGACGAATGCCACAAAAATCCTGATGAACGGCAACATGGATTTTGGCGGTGAGGCTCGCGGCACAGCGGGCGATATGGCTGGCAATGTCGAGGCCGGCACTTCGCCGATTTTGATTTATGCCGACCGCAAGGGACTTTACGGCGGCGCGGTGGTAAAGGGCGGGATGATCGCCGCGGATGACAAGGCGGATGAAGTTTATTACGGCACGCCGGTCACGATGAACGAAATCCTGTTTGCCCATAAGGTGCAACCGGGCGAGCCCGCTTCCTATTTGATCCAGCGATTGAACGCATTTTCACAACCGCACGAGGATTCAAAATCCATTTGGAATTAGCGCGGATTTCTTTTGCCGGCATACAAAATGGCCCGACGGCAGCCAGCGTCGCCCTGACGTGAAGACGGTATCAGATACTTCCCAGCGTAGCGCGTCTTTTCCCTTTCCTCTCTGCGCCTCTGCGCCTCCCCCCTCTGCGTCAAAAAAAGAAAACCAACTGCCCGATCTCAGTAGTATGTCTTGCAAATGATTGAATTGAAGTTGCTTGCGCATGGGTTTTGCCGTGTCGGCCAAACTCTTACGTCACGTAATTTAGGAAATTACATTTCCCGCCGATGTGATGGTGTGCATGAGATATTCTGAATCGAACTTATGAAATTCAAATCCAAGGCGAAAAATCTCATGGCTGCGGTTTTAAATGGCGGGCGCTCCGTCCGGTCGGCGGTTGGTTCGAAGAGGTTGTCCGTCCGCTTTGCGGAGCCCAACTCGAAAGCGCAAGACGTCGTAATCTTGAAACGGACAAAGGGCCCGGACCCCGTACCAGGCCGTCCGGAGCGTCCCCGCCATTTCGCGGCTTGCCGTTGACCTTTCGTATCCGGTCGCGGAAACCGCAGGCTCAATCTTCCGGCAAAGGTCTGCCCTTCGTCTCCGGCGCCCAAATCAGCGCCACCAGCCCCAGCACGAAAATAAAGGAAAGTATCGTCGCCGCTTTGCGGAACGGCTCGTTCACACCCGCCTTCAACAGATGCGCGTTGAGCGTCGTGAGCATCAGCGGAAAACCCGCCGCGAGATAACGCACGGTGTTGTAGCAAAAACTGATGCCTGTGCCGCGCAACCGCGTGGGAAATAATTCCGGGAAATAAATCGAGTAACCGCCAAACACCGACAACTGCGCAAAGCCCATCATCGGCAGCATCCAGTAAGCATCCGACCCGCTGCGAAGATTGTTGAAAACATAAATGGTGATGATGAGACAAAGCGTGAACGCGCCGAAGAACGCTTTTTTGCGTCCCAGATAAGTCGCCACCAGCGTGAACGTGAGCATTCCAAAAAACGCGCCCACATCCTGAAACGTAGTGCCGTAAGCCTTCACGGTGTCCACGACTTTTTGCGGTTCATTCTTGAGCGCGGTCGAAATTAATTCCGGCGAGAAAAATCCGATGCCCCACAAACCCGCCATGCCCGCCAACCCAAGCGCCAGTCCGATCAGCAAATGTTTCCGCCAATAAGGATGGCCGAAAAGTTCCTTCACCGAACCCACTTTGGGCGCGTCCTTATGCTCACGCGCGCGACGCTTCGCTTCCTTCCACGGTTCCGGTTCGTGCAACAGCCACGGAATAAATAACGCCAGCAGCGCCGGCAAAGCGCCCACGAAAAAAATGAATCTCCATCCGGCATAACCATGATAAAAATCCGCCTGCCCCGGACGAATCACTCCGCTCAGCAGCGAGCCGGAAATATTGCCGAGCGCGGAAAGCGCCTGCATGACGCCCAGCGCCATGGGCCGCACGCGGCTCGGCACACTCTCCGCCAGTAGCGTCGTCGCCGCGCCGAACATTCCGCCGATGCCCAGGCCGCCGAGAAAACGGTAGATCAAAAATTCTTCGCCCGTTCGCGCGAACCCGGTCAGCCCGGAAAAAACCGTGTAGGCCAGCAGCGTGGCCACCATCGTCTTCACCCGCCCGGCGCGATCACTCATCATGCCGAACAGAATTCCACCGGTCGCCCAGCCGACCATCATGATCGCCGTCGCCCACGCGCCCCAATTTTTGATGACGACATCCGCCGTGCCCGGGCCGAGCAATTCACGCATCGCCGGTTCACGCGCAAGAATAAAAATGCGCTGGCCCATGCAATCGAACAGCCAACCCAGCGCGGCGATGACAAACACGAGCCAATGATAAAAAGTTACTCCAGCGAAAAGCGGGCCTTGGGAAACCGCAGCCGCCGGTGAACCGGTGGGCCGAGCTTGAGTGGGAATAGACACAACCCGATTTTGAAAAGTTTTCCGCGTCTGTCAAGGTCGTCGTGCGTTCGGTAGTGCCCTAATTTGAATTATGCCCCGACATCCATCAATCATCGGAGTATTCTCCCTTATGCTTAAAAGAAGGATATTTAAAAATGGGAGCCAGACCGGTGGGTTTTTGACCGGAATAAAATGCATTAAGATTCGACCTTACGTTATTCGTTCCGCTCCACCATTCCATACCTTTGGAAGTAAAAGCCACCATCATGCCACCTTTCGCAAAAACTCCACCGAGTGCGATTTCATCTGGTCGCCGATAATAAACTTGATAAATGGGATTGTTAGAAATGGTCACAATCTCCAATGCATTGGAAGTAAAATTCATATCCCACATTGGCGGCAATTGCGAACTGGATTTGCCGCCCCTCAAATTAATTATCCGGTCCTCGTACGGTATATCAACATCCACATAAAATCGGTTGGAATCCACTCTCCATTTAAATGGCTCGAATCCATTTATATTGATAAAGTGAGCCTTTTTGATTTCTTCAGGAGTCATTTCACTGGAATTGCCGCCATAAGACAAATAGACGTTCGTGCAATTTGGAGGCAGTTCCGGCGGTGTCCATGCCGCAGTTGTATTCGTTGGTGGAGGCCCATTGGTGATTTCAACCCAAAACACATACCCACACAGAATCACAGTAGGGAGTGCCACACAGACACAGGCCAAGTTTGCGTCCCTTTTTCGTGCACCATGATTTATGAGCGAAAGTCGCAGCGCAAATGCGCCAGAAATTAAACCAAGCAACAATAGCGGTATTGAAATCAGAGCTAATATATGATTTACAAAAAATATACTTCCAGCGACGGCAACCAGCACCCAAAACCCCCACTCAAGCTTGATGAGTTTTCTCTTTCTGGCTTTCGTTTCAGTAGTGCTCAATTTTTGAGGCTTTCGTTGATTATCTTTGCAATTGGAATCTCGTTCGGGATTTTGGTCTGTGTGATTATTTTGCATCATTAGCCTAATTTGACATTTTCAAAATACATGCAATTTTCCAATCGCTTTGGGTGCGTAAGTTAACCGGCAAACCAGCGTTCCTTACAATCGCTGATCGCGAGTCCGAGACTCGCCGCATCCATTAAGCTGCCTTTTCAAGCAGTGTTTTTCTTACCCAATCTGATTTGGATTCGTTCGATGCTCTGATTGCCCCCTCGATTTTCTTGTTTTCTTCGGGAGAAAGTCGCGCCTGAATCAGAATCCCGCGCAGTTTTTCCTTTGAAACTTTTGGTCTGCCCATTTTGGTTTTCATAAAATACTTTACGTATGACGAAAATAATTGTTGACCAAATATACTTTTCGTAATACGCTTAGTCAACATTTAAAACGATATGGCAAACATCCTCTCCACCGAAAAGAAAACACTGGCGATTTCATTGCTCTGCGAAGGCTCAAGCATCCGCGCCATTGAGCGCATCACCGGCGTGCATCGCGACACAATCATGCGCTTGGGCGTGCGTGTCGGCGAAGCGTGCGCTAAGATTCAGGATGAGAAGTTCCGCAAGCTGGATTGCACCAACGTCGAAGTTGACGAATTGTGGGGATTCATCGGCAAGAAAAAGAAGCACGCCACCGCTAAAGACATGGTGACTGGCGTCGGTGATGTCTGGACGTTTATCGCTTTGGATGTGGACTCAAAGCTCATCCCGCAATTCACGGTCGGCAAGCGTGACATGTATCACGCGCAGGCTTTTATGAGCAACCTTTCCGAACGCCTCTCCAATCGTATCCAGCTTACCACGGACGCGCTGGCGGCTTATCCTGACGCGGTTGAACGCGCTTTTGGCAGCGAGATTGATTACGGCCAAATCGTAAAAACCTTTAGCGTTAGTAATCTCAACAAGGATGCCGCCAGCCGGTACAGCCCCGCCGAAGTGGTGAAGACTGAACGCAAGTGCATCGTTGGCAAACCGCTTAAGGAACTGGTGAGCACAAGCCATATCGAAAAGCAGAATCACACGCTCCGTATGCACTGCCGCCGCCTCGCTCGCCTGACAAACGCTTTCAGTAAGAAGCTTGAAAACTTTCAAGCGGCTGTCAGTCTCAATTTCGCTTATTACAACTTCTGCAAAGTTCACGGAGCCATTCGTTGCACGCCCGCGATGCAAGCGGGTATCGAAAGCAGTCAATGGTCTGTGGCGGAACTGGTGAAAAACTGTGGCGAATAGCGATTACATTGAGCGATTAAAACAAGTCATATTTCACATGCACGGAACGGACGCGAGTCACCTCGCATCTGTCCCCGTACGTGAGGAATTTAATGGTCGCGTGATCTGGGACGGCACCGTGGAAGTGTTCGCCCTTGTGAACCATCCTAAGGCCCAACGCTGCTACGCGTGGTCGCACAGTAGCGGTGCGGATGATAAAGACGAAAGATTTGTGGCCGTGCTGGAATTGCCGCCGGTGGTTTCAGTTCAGACGGCGGTCAAGGTGGCGATTGCGGCGGAAGTGAAAGGGAAGAAATGAATCGTTTCGCGTTCTGTATTTTCATTCTTGCAACCGGATTTGGCGTTTGGACCATAATTGACGGCTTCCTTCATCTAAATGGGTGGCATTTATGGCTGCATACGGTCGCCTTCATAGGAATTTTGTGCTCAATGTGGGTTAGCGGTTTTAGCCGCAAGAAGCCAAATTAGGACACTACCGTGCGTTCGACCACCGACGGAGAGGCTATTGCCCGAGCAGGACGCGATAGAACGCCCGATGAAACGCCACTCCCGTTGACTCAGTTCGTCGGTAATTTTGTCAATTCGTCGCTGGCGTCTTTATTGCCTTGCGCGGCGGCTTTGCTGATGAGATCCCGGCCTTTTTGCGGGTCTTTGTCCACGCCGTCGCCATTCAAATAACGCATGCCCATTTTATATTGCCCGTAGGCATCGCCTTTGTCGGCTTGTTCCTGTTGGAAAGCCAGAACCCGGGCTTCCGTTTTGGATTTGGCGGAGGCGGCTTGCTCTTTTTCTTCTTCGGTCAGTTGATGGACCCAGACTGCGCCGTAATCGAGCATTGGCATATCATTTTTGTCGCCCGCTTTGAGCGCGACGAGTTTGTCGTTGCGCGAAAGAAATTGGCCGACGGCCACTGGCCGCGGATAATTCACCACCACAAATGTTTTGGCCGTGCCGGTGGTATTGTTCGGGAGCAAATAGGCGAGCGGCTCATCGAACCATCCGGTAATAACCACCCCTTCCGTGGACACCTTTGCGACGTGTCCCTCGAACTGCACCCAATCGCCACCGCGCGCGAAATTGGTCTTGTCATTCATCACGCGCCACGGGTCGGTCGGCACGAAAGCTTTTTGATAATTTTGAACCTGGGCGGTTTGGTCGGCGGTCGGGGAATCGGCATCCGAAGCGCCCGCGGCAGAGTTCGTGCCCCCGGCCTTGTGATGTTTGCCATGCTTGGCGGGCGTGGCCGTCTGTGCCCAGAGAGTGAAAGCCGCGAGGCAAAGGAGGAAAATGCCGGATACCGTTTTCATGGTCGCCCTTTCAA
The DNA here is from genome assembly GCA_036268055.1 of Verrucomicrobiia bacterium. Classification (NCBI taxonomy): domain Bacteria; kingdom Pseudomonadati; phylum Verrucomicrobiota; class Verrucomicrobiia; species Verrucomicrobiia bacterium. The sequence goes on from DATAUW010000004.1 coordinate 30,325, forward strand.
TAAAACGAACAAGGTTTCAGTAATAGACCGAGAATTGCCCCGCAAGGTTACAAGTATCGGCGAAAGCCGTCCAGCGGCGAATAGAACCATAAAGGGCGCATATCTGCCCACAGCCTCGGTGATAGGGCCGGCGCTAGCGCGCCGCCGGAACAAACCCACAGGGATAGTAGGCCGCAGACGTACGATTTGAAGCCATTGGGCCTTGCATTTGCCGAAAAGGGCTGTCTTAATATTCCACTGGGTGGATGAAAACATCCGTTGAAATCTGTAACAAGGCCGATAGATTAGGCGTCTATTTTTAGCAAAACCCGTCGTACAATCCATGAGCGGTTTGAACAACAGCAAGCAACCCAATCAACGCAATGAGGTGCGCATCCTCATTGTTGACGACCACCCGCTGGTGCGTCTTTCGTTGCGAGAAGTCATCAAGCGCGAATCAGATTTGTTCGTGTGCGGCGAAGCCGAGGACCGCGAACAGGCCTTGGAACTCGTGGCCAGCGCCAAGCCGCATCTCGCCATCGTGGACCTCACGCTGAAATCCTCCAACGGCATGGATCTCATCAAGGATTTGCGCGACCGTTTTCCCAAGGTGCAAATCCTCGTGCTCTCCATGCACGACGAAGCCCTTCACGCCGAACGCGCCATTCGCGCGGGCGCGCGCGGCTACATCACCAAGCAGGAAGCCACCAAGAAAATCATGGTCGCCATCCGGCAAGTGCTGAGCGGAGAAATTTATTGGAGCGAACGCGCCGCGGCCCAGGTCGCTTCCAAAATCGCGCGGGCAACGCGCGCGGCCACCACGTCTTCGGTGGACACGCTGGCGGACCGTGAATTGCAGGTCTTCGAATTGATCGGCGCGGGCCAAAGCACGCGGCAGATCGCGGCCGCGCTGCACATTGACGTCAGCACCGTCGAAACTTACCGCGCCCGCATCAAGGAAAAGTTGAACCTGGACGATTCCCTCGCGCTGCTGCAATTCGCCATCCGCTGGAACATCGCCAACGCGACCGGCGCGGAGTAAAGGCGATTGCGGAAACACGACTGCAAACAATATGCCAATGTTTCTCGCCGAGATCGGTCGTTCTTGTCGTATGCTTCCGTTAAGCTTTTTGCTTTTCTTGCTTGGAACTCCACTCTTAAGCCATGCCAGCCTGACAATAACGGTTTATCATAACGATGCGATTTATCTGGCAAGCGACTCGCTGGCGACTTGGCATTCTGGCGACAAAACTAATATTTCAATTCGAAAATTATTTAAGGTCTCTGATACGTGCTGCGCGGCGATAGTCGGATTGACAACTCACGAGATTGAGACCACGTCTGGAAAAGCTGCCTTTTCTTTGAATGTTCTTGGTTCGCTTGAGCATTTGTGCGCCGAACAATCAACCAACTCAATGAATCTGGATAAAAAGATCGAGTTCATCACTAGCAAATTGGACCAAGAGTATCGTTCCTATTTCGTGGGTTCAAAAAAGATTGCCGGAACGAATTTTGACCGGCAACCCACCGTTCTTGAATTTTCCGGTTATAATCCATCCAAGCGATGTTTTTTTGTCAGTTCCTGTTTGATTGACGGAACAAACACATGCTCAATCAAACCCGTGAAGGAATATCGGCAATCAAGCGATCCAGAGCCTATATACCTGCAAGGAGAGCCGACATTTTTACTTGCGTTGCTTGCGGAGGAAAAACCGGAATTGACAAGCCTGGTTCCTCCTGGTTTTGGCCAAACTGTGCGACAGCTGACCGCAGATGAAAAAATTCCAGACCCTGCGATAGCGGACTTGATTTTGGAAATGTTTCAGATGCACAAAGAAAATGCAGCGCGTCTTGGCTATAACCCGGGTCATATCGGCCCGCCGTATCGAATAATAAAGATAACCGAGAAGGAAATTGTGGCGATTACCCCAGACGCCCTTTCGGACGAACATGTGCCCGAACCAATGCTTTCCTCGACTGAGACTCCCGACGATAAAGCCATTGACGTGGTTATGGACAAACTCGAAAGTTCTTTTAAAGCTGGTGATTATTCTTATGCAACGGAAGTCATTTACACCCCGATTGTAGAAAAAATGGGTGGGCGAAAAGCTGTGACCGAGGCCGCCACAGCGGTTATGGCTCAGGCAAAGCAGCAGCATATTGTCATCGTTTCGTGGAAAGTTAAAAAACCCTATCAATACGTCCAGGGAGAATCCAGAACCTATGCGGTCATTCCGTATGAGTCAGTGATGAAAATATCAGGGAAAACAATTAAACAAACGAGTTATCAACTCGGCATAAAAAATGGAGATTCTCACTGGGAGTTTGTGAGTGGCGACAGTCTTACTGCCGCTGGTTTTCAAGAGTTTTTCCCTGATTTTCCAAAAGCGATTCAACTTCCAGAATTACAACGACACTTCGAGTGAGCTTTTGTCGCGCACATTGTCTTAGAAATCAAAAGCTCCAATTATTTTTTAAGTCTTCTGCCGTGGATACCCCAGGCGGAATTTTCCGGAACCTTCCGCCAGCAATAAATCCGTGGCTTGAAACTCGATGCCATTTTCCAGTCCGAGTTTTTGTGTGAGGCGCTCGCGAAGTTTTTCCAAATCGTTTGCAGATGGGCCGTCGCCGTCCGGAGCGTAACGGAGTTGCCAGGGCGCGTCGGTTTCTTCAAGCAACTGATAATGCAGAAAACCGCCCACGTCCGAGAAACATTCGTCAATCTGCCAAGGCGTCACGCGGCCCTTCGGCGTATGAAACGCATCGTGCTCGCGCCCATGCACAACGTAAGTCGTGCGATACGGCTCGGCGCGCTGTTCAACTAGGTCGCCCACGCGATAACGGATGAGCGGCATGTAATCATTGGTCAAAGTCGTCGCGACGAGCTGGCCGATGCCCTGCGTATCGGTATTCACCACTTCGAGAAATGCGGTTTCGAGACTCGGCACCATTTCGCCAGTTTCATTTTCCATCAGCAAATGGCCGGTCTCGGTCGTGCCGTAGAGATTAAAAACCGGCACGCCAAAAACGCGATTGAGGACGCGCCGATGAACCACGCTCACAAATTCGTAGCTGCACAGGATGAAGCGCAAGGACGGCAGCCGTATGCCGCGGCGCTCGCAAAAGCGCGCAAAGATGACGCCATAGACCGGGTCCACATCGAGAAAAATCGGTTTCCATTCCGCGACTTCCGCGACGATGCGTTCGAGTTCCGCTTCGTCCCACAAAAATGGAAACCGCGACAGGCTGACGAACAGATTATTTCCCAGCGTGCGTTCCGCGCGCGAAGGCAGGACGGTGTAACAAATATCGCCGCCGCAAACCGGTGAATTGATCGTCACGCGCCGCGCCTCGGGATTCGCATCGAGAATGTCCGCGACGAATTGGTTTCGACGCAAGGCCAATTCTTCCTGTGCCGGCCACCAGCCGCGCGCGAGCAACAACGGCGTGCGTTCTTCGGCGGTGCCGGAGGTGTGCTCGACTTCCAAAAGATTTTTTTCCACGAGCGAATCCAGGTCGGCATCGGCGCTGAGAAAGTTATGCGGAAATTCGCGGCGCAGATCGGCCTTGGTGATGAGCGGCAGGCGGCCCAGCAAAGCGTCGGCGGAAAGCTGCGTGCGCAATTCGCGCGGTGCGTACGCTGGCGATTGATAAAGCGGCACACGGTCCAGCCACGCGGGCAATACCTTGCCGAGGCGCGATCGCTGGGTCGCTTCGCGAATCAATTCCGGAGTCGTCAACATATCAATATGTGCGCGGTCGTCCGCAAGCACAGCGTAACACAGCACTCAAATGGATGCCAGTCGGTGAAACGCATTTATTTCCCACCCGCGCTCGCGTCAAGCCACGCGAGGATCGGCTGCGCGATGTCCGGGAAAAAATAGATGATGGACTCGTGGGTCGCATGGGGCACGACGATTAGTTTGCTGTCCGGACGCGCGAGTTTTTCCAGCCGCCGGACTTCGGCAAGCGGCATGATCTTGTCGTCCGTTCCCGCGATGAAAAGTGCGCTGATAGGCGATTTCTCCATCACCGTTTCCGGATCCAGCGCGCCGGGTTGCACGCCCAAAACCTTCGGCAATTTTTTCAAGCCCGCCTTGATAAAATATTTCGGCACCCACGGCGCGTAATCGCTGCGGAGATTGAGCACGGCGTTCGACAGCACCGCGTACGGCGCGATGGCCACCACACTTTTCACGCGCGGCTCTTCGTTTTTCCAGCGCAAGGCGAGCGCCGCGCCATAAGATTCTCCCATCGCGGCGACCGGTCCAGTGAGTTGTCCATCGCGGTCCAGTTGATCGAGAAGCTGGCTGAGGTCGTGCGTTTCATGCAACCCAAAGTAAACGCGTCCCCCAGTGGAGCGCCCGTGACCGCGCAAGTCCACGAGCACACAACGCCAGCCATCCTGCGCGAGCCGCAACGCCCACGGTGCCATGGAAAATTGCGCGAGCGCGTATCCATGCAGCAGGACGACCGTCCCGCGCGGCGATGCCGTCCAGCGATTGGGCGCCGCGGGAAAATCCGCCGCGAAAGTGAAATCAAATTTGTGATGGCCGTGCTCGAACCAATTCGTCTCCGTCGCTCGCAGGTTATAATCGGCGGGCTCGACCACGCGATAACAAAGCTTCGCTTCCGGCGGTCCCACCGGCACATATTCTCGCGGAAAGCTGGTCAGAAATTTTGGGCTGAAGCCCAGCATCACCCGGGCTTTCGGCGCGAACCAGGTGGGATAAGCCTTGGGAGCCTGCGTCAGTTGATTGGCGATGAAAGTGCCGCAGCCGGCGGTGCTGAGCAGCAACAGCACCACAAATACCGGCCAAAACGATTTCAATAAACGCATCTGCTGGTTGCTTAACGCTTTTATCGCGATTTGCCAAGTTTCGTCTGGCTCGGCGCGCCGCGCCGACTCGCCGGAAAATGAAGAAATTGCTGGCATTAGTGTCATTGATAGCGCAACTTAACCGACCAAAATTTTATCAATACGAGCTGATGTGGTTTAAACGTGATAAGGAAAAGGAGCGGTTCTATCTGCTCCCCGGCCAGGGAGGAAGGGCCATGCGGCGCAAACGCGCCATGTTTCTCGCGTGGTCCATCGCCGCGGGACTGATCGTCTCGCTCGGCATGGCTTTCGCGCTTTACTTCGCCAATATGCGGCATTGAGCGTACGCGAAAAAGCGGCGCCGCAGCGCCGCTTTAAAAGGAGTCAATTTGTAAAAGCCGTTTATTGCCCGGCGAGTTTCAAGGCGATCTGTTTTTCAATTTCGGCGGCGAGATCAATATTACTTCCCCCGGCGTTATTGCGCACCTGGACTTCCACACGCGACACCGGCTTCATCGAATCAATCTCATCCACGCGCACCCAGACGGTGGCCTGATTGACTTTGGCTTCGAGAGAATTGTTGATGGTATTCTCGGCGGTGAGCCGGCCATTGAATTTCAAAACCGCCTTGGCCGCGGCGAAGACTTGCGGCACGGAACGCTCGTAACTGCCGGTGATGGTGTCCTTGATGAAGGGCACGCCAGCCTGCGAACGGCCGTCCACAGTGTCAACACAGCCGGTGGCCAATCCCGCCAGCGCGCTCACCAGCACCAATCCTAAAATTTTAATTTTTAGTTTCATTCGCTGGTAATCAAGCACAACCTCCGACTTCGTCAAGTGCGGAATGCGGAGTGCGGAGTCCTGGCAATGGGGAGTGTGGAGTGCGGAGTGCGGAATTTCGGAAGCGTTTATCACGCTCTCGAAAAATTGAGACGCTAAAATAATTTATGCAAAAATGAGAACTAAAACCTGGCTTCAAGTTTCCCATCGCGAAAAATTTCCCCACGCCTCTTAAAATTCCGCACTCCGCACTCCGCATTCCGCACTGGTTATAGGTGACATTCTTTTCGGTTTTCTTTGGCCAGCTTACATGCGAGGATTAGCCAAAGTTTCTCCCTTGGGACCTATGGCGGGGAGCGACAGATAATCCGGATGAGACAGCCTTTGCATATTTTGATTGTCGAAGATTCCGAGCATGATGTGATTTTTGTCGTGCGGACGTTGCAGCGCGGCGGGTTCGAGCCGGTGTTCGAGCGCGTCGAGACGGAGAAGCAATTCAAGGCGGCGCTGGCGAACCGTCATTGGGACGCCGTCATCGCCGATTATAATCTTCCCCAGTTCAGCGCGATCGAAGCCTTGCGCCTGTTGCAGGAAAGCAAACTCGATTTGCCGTTCATCATCGTCTCCGGCGCGATCGGCGAAGAGACGGCGGTGGCGGCAATGAAATCCGGCGCGCACGATTACATTCTCAAAAACAGCCTCGCGCGCCTCGTGCCGGCGGTGGAGCGCGAACTGCGCGATGCCGAAACGCGCCGCCAGCGCCGGCATGTCGAGGAAGCGTATTCGCGGCTAGCGGCCATCGTCGAATCTTCGGGCGACGCCATCGTGGGAGAATCCCTGGATGGCATCGTGACGAGTTGGAACGCTGGCTCGGAACGCATGTTCGGCTATACCGCGGCGGAAATGGAAGGGCGTCCGCTGGTCGGAATCGTGCCGCTGGAACGCACGGGCGAGGTGGAACATATTTTAAAAAGCATCCGCGCGGGAAAAATCGTCGAACGATTTGAAACCGTGCGCGTCACGAAAGACGGGCGGCGCATTGATGTGTCGCTGACCATTTCCCCGATTCGCGACAAAAGTGGCGCGGTCGTGGGCGCGGCGAAAATCGCGCGCGACATCACCGAGCGCCTCCGCGCGGAAACTTCGGTTGCGGCGCTCTCGAAACTGGGCCAAAGCCTCGCCTCGGCGATGACGCCGCTGGATGCGGCGCGCGTGATTGGGCGCATCGCCGACGATTTATTCAAGTGGGATGCCTTCACGCTCGACTTGTATTTCGAGAAGGAAGATCAGGTCCAGTCCGTGTTGAATGTGGACACGGTGGACGGCGAAAAACAGGACGTGCCCTCGCGAATCGTGGATGGCGCGCCGAGCGCGGTGATGCACCGGGTGATCGAGAAGGGCGCGGAATTAATTTTGCGCGAACCGGGCGCGGGCATGCTGGATGGCGCGGTGCCGGTGGGAGATTTGAACCGGCCGTCGGCCTCGCTGCTCTATGTGCCCATCCGCTATCGCACGCGCGTGATTGGAGTATTGTCGGTGCAGAGTTACCGGTTGAGGGCGTACGACCATGTGAGTTTACAGACGTTGCAGACGCTGGCCGATTATTGCGGCGGCGCGCTGGAACGCATGCGCGTACGGGAAGATTTAAAAGCGTCGCAACAACAACTGCGCGCGCTGGCGGCGCATCTGCAATCCGTCCGCGAAGAAGAGCGCAAGGTGATGACGCGCGAGATCCACGATGAATTGGGACAGGCATTGACCGGTTTCAAGATGGACCTGGCGTGGATGCGCAATCGCATGCAATCGGAGGAATGGAGCGTCATCCGGCAATCCATCCTCGACAAAATCGCGACGATGGGAAAGATGCTGGACGAGACGGCGAATTTGATGCGGAAGCTGTGCACGGAATTGCGGCCGGGAGTTTTGGATGATTTGGGTTTGACGGCGGCGTTGGAATGGCAGGCGCGGGAATATCAGAGCCGCACGGGCATCGCGTGTGAAGTGCGGCACGAACTGGGGGAAGTGGAAGTGGATCCGGAACGCTCGACTGCGCTGTTCCGCATCTTCCAGGAAATCCTCACGAACGTGGCGCGGCATGCGAAGGCCACGCGCGTCGAGGCGGCGCTGGAAAAAACCGGGCACCTGATTACGTTGATGGTGAAAGATAATGGGCGGGGAATTAAGAAAAGCGAATTGGCGGGGGCGAAATCGCTGGGGCTGCTGGGCATGCGCGAGCGGGCGTTCATCCTGGGCGGCGAAGTGGAGATCCGCGGCGCGGCGGGCAAAGGCACGACGGTGCAAGTGAAGATGCCGCTGCCTGGAGCCAACGGCGAAGCCGCGGCGGATGAAGTGAAGCAAATTGTTTCTGAACCGGCCGCGCGCAAAACGCGTGAGCCGAAAAAAACGGAAAAATAAAAAAAGAACTCTATGAATAAAAAGGGTGCGACAACCGGGGGCACGCCGCCACGTTCCGCGGCGGAAAAAGAAATCCGCATTTTGATCGTGGACGATCACGTGATGATCCGCCAGGGCTTGCGGCAGATTCTTGCCGACGCATTTCCCAAGGCCACCTTTGGCGAAGCGCCTTCGGCGAACCACGCGATGGAACAAGTCGCCAAACAACCGTGGGACGTCGTGCTGCTGGACATCACCATGCCGGGCAAGAGCGGCCTCGACGTGCTCAAGCAAATGGTCGAGGCGCAACCCAACCTTGCGGTGCTCGTGTTGAGCATGCACCCGGAAGATCAATACGCGGTGCGCGTGCTCAAGACCGGCGCGGCGGGTTACATCACCAAGAACACGGCGTCCGAAGAAGTCATCGGCGCGGTGAAAAAAGTTTTGGCTGGCGGAAAATACGTCAGTTCCGCGCTGGCGGAAAATCTGGCAACGAGCCTGAACGCTCCCGCCGGCAAAGCGCCGCACGAAATGTTGTCCGACCGCGAATACCAGGTGATGCGCATGATCGCGCAAGGCCGCAGCGTAAAGGAAATCGCCTTCGAACTTTCGCTCAGCGTGAAGACCATCAGCACCTACCGCACGCGCATCATGGAAAAGACGAAACTCAAGACGAATGCGGATATTATTCGCTATGCGGTGCGGGAAAAGTTGGTAGAGTAAATCTCAGGTTTTTTGCGAAAAAGAAAATAGAAATTAGTGGGTTAATTTAATTGTTTACAATTATGAAAACTCTAATCGTTTCGTGCTTCGTAATTTGTTCCGCAACTTGTGGGTTCAAGGCCGCGGCGCAGGATTTTATCAATCTGGGTTTTGATCAGGGAACGATTGTTCCGGATACGTCGAGTGTTTATTATCCAATAGCGGTATCGTCGAGCGACGCAATTCCCGGATGGACAACCACCGACTTTATGACGACGGATATTTTTTATAATCAATTATCCACAGGATCAACCAGCATCGCCATCCTCGACAAAAATAATGTTTATGGCCTTCAGCCACTGGCTGGAATTTACAGCATTGATTTATACGGTGGCGTGGAGGGGACCGGCAGGAGGCGCAGCCATCAGCCAGACGGCGATGCTTCCCGCGGATGTGAAGACCATCCTTTTTGAAGCCGGCACACACGGCGCGCCGCCGGGCGGTCCATTATTGCTCAGTTTAGGCGGCCAAAATATTCCGTATTCCGTCCTGTCAGTTGGGTCCGGTTTTACGACGTATGAAGCCGATATTTCCGCATTTGCGGGGCAGGTTGAGGAATTGAAATTTCAGGCGTCACAAGGGAATAATAATTTTTGGGAGATAGACTCGATCCAATTTTCCAACCTTGTAGTTCCCGAACCAAGTGCGTCTGGGATTTTTTGCGGCGGTCTTGCGCTTTTTGTGGTGGCAAGAATGTTCACCGCGAAATGCGTTTACGGGGAGCGCAAACGGTAGAAGCGTTCGCTGTTTGTCACGACGGTGTCGGTGAATTGGAAATGGCCGGGAGAGGTTTCGGTGGCGCCGCCAAGGATGGACCAGGTGGTGAGGAGGTTCGTCCAATTCGCAGTGGTTTGAACGGTGAAGAGCGAGCCGGGAGCGTTGGTCCAGGTGAACAGCGCAGTACCAGCCGATGGAGATACACCTGGAACCATCAGGGCGGGCACGGTAATCGGCGCGGGAACCTGGATGATGCTCGCAAGACTTTGCATGCCGTTCGCAAACACCGTGGCGAAGGCATACCCCGGCGGGAAATGCGCGAGCGCGCTGGAGATGAAATTCGTGCCGGAGAATGCCGCTGACGACGCCGGGCTCAAGATCAGAGTGTAATCCGTTTCGAGCTGGTGCAGTTGAACCACGGGCGAATTCGTGTTGCCGGAACTTTGAAACATCGAGCCGGTCAGGGTGATCGAACTGCCAAGGGCCGCGGGCGATGTCACCGCAGTAATCTGCGGAGCGACACCGGCCATGAAGCGTTCGTTGGAAAAAATTTCAGTGGTTGATTGTGGCTGGCCGGAACCGACATCACCGCCGGTCACGATGACATCACCGGAGGCCAGCAACGTGGCAGTGTGCTCCACGCGCGGGGCAGTCAGATTGCCGGCAGGACTCCAGGTCCCTTGCGTGGGAGAATAGATTTCGGAATCAGAAATACCGGTGAAGTCAACCGAGCCACCGGCGAGGAGAACGCGGCCATCCGGCAGCAATGTGACGGAAGGAACCCTTCGCGGTTCAGCCAGCGAACCGGTCGCAGTCCAGGTATCGTTCGCGGGATTATAGAGCAAGCAAGCGGGCAACTCGTTGAAGTTTGTATCGGCTCCACCCGCGACCAGCACGAGGCCATTGGTCAAAAGTATGCTGATGCCGCTGCCGCGCGGTTCGGGCAAGGATTTTACGGAAGTCCAGATGCCGGTGGAAGGATCGTAGGATTCGGCGCTGTCAATGGGCTGCGGTCCTGTCTGGTTGTAACCACCCACGACGAGAACGTGGCCGTTGGGCAACAGCGTGGCGCTATGGGAAAAACGCGGGACGTTCAGCGAGCCGGTCAGGCTCCATTTGCCGGTGGCGGGGTTGAAAATTTCGGCGCTGGAAAAACCGTTTATCTGATCAGCTGTGCCGCCCGCGACGAGCAATTTTCCGTTTGGCAACAACGTCGCCGTGCAGCTAAACCGCGCGACATTCAGTGACCCGGTGTTTGTCCAGGTATCGGCAATCGGATCATAAAGTTCCGCAGTGGCAAGAGTGTTGGTGTCATCGGAAGCGCCGCCAGCGACCAGCACCCGGCCATCAGCGAGCAAGGTCGCGGTGTGCGCGGCGCGAGGCTCAAGCATCGAAGCTGTGGGCGACCATACCCCGGCTTGCGGATCAAAAATTTCCGTCGAAGCAAGCGCGAGCGCAATACCCGGAAAGGGCGGAATTCCAAAACCGCCCGCGACGAGCAATTTGCCATTTGGCAGCAGCGTTGCAGTATGGGCGTCGCGCGCGATGCTCATTCCGGGGCCGCTGTTCCAGCCGTTGGCGGTGCTGTATATTTCTGCGGTGGGCTCGGCAAACACTTCACTGCCTCCGGCGATCAACACCGTGCCATCAGGAAGCACCGTGGCCGTAGAATCCGAACGGGATTGGTTGAGCGCGCCGGAAAGCGTCCACGCGCCGGTGGTGGGATTGTAAACCTGCAAATAAGGACTGCCACTATTCAGGAAAATATTGGGCGAACCACCGGCGACGAGCACCGTGCCGTCCACGAGCACCGTGAGCGAACCGCCTCCGCTGGGAAATACGAGCGGAGCGCCGTTGGTCCAGATTTGAGTAGTGGGATTATAGAGTTCGGTGGTGGAAAGATAATTGGTTTGGCCATCGCCGCCGGCGACGAGCACGATGCCATTATGCAGGATGGTGGCATTGAAAAGCTGGCGCGGTTCGAGCATGGGATTGGTGTTCGTCCAGGTTCCGCTGGCGGGATCGTAAAGCTCGGCGGAAGCGAGAAGACCGCCTTGAAAATTGCCACCCGCCAAAAGCACTTTGCCGCTGGGCAAAGGGATGAGAGCGGCGGAGACTCTCGGTTGGATCAGCGAACCGGTGTTGGTCCAGACGCCCGTGGCGGGATCATAAATTTCAGCGACGCCCGAAAACATATTCGTGTACATCCCGCCACCCGCGGCGAGCACCTGGCCGGAATTCAACAAGACCGCGCTGCTGCCGACATGGGCGTTGCTCATGGCGCCGGTGTTCGTCCAGACCTCGGTGCTGGGATCGTAAAGTTCCGCGGTGAGCACATCGTTGGAGTCATTGATGCCTCCGGTGACGAGGACCTGGCCGGTGAACAAAAGGGTGGCGGAATGTTTGTACCGGGCGTGGGCCATCGGGCCGGTGGTGGTGAAAGTCTGGGTCGCGGGATCGTAAAGTTCGCAATCAGTGAGAGCCAAAGTATTGGTATCAAAACCACCGGCGATGAGGACTTTGCCATTGGGCAATAACGTGGCGGTTGCAGACTGGCGGCCATTGACGAGATTGCCGACATCGGTGGAAGAGCCAGCCAGGGCAAGGGGCGAAATACCAATCGCCAGAAGCGATAAGAATAACGAAACAAATCGTGCGAGGCAGCGGAGTGGATAAAGTTTTTTCACGTCTTTGGCGAGGCGGCAAAATCCTGAGATTGCTTGGCCATCTAGTAAGCACCGATGGTCACTTAAATGCGGCTAAAGTCAATGAAAAAGGGCGGACATGTGGGCCAATGGATGCATTTTTACCTCGTCCCGTAGAAAAGTTTCGAGATGGACTCAGCTTGCAATCTGCGAGACGCGGCTTTCGTTATTTTGCCAGATCAACACACACCAAATGGTCTTCGCTGCGCAAATAAAGTTTTTTGCGCGAGAGGACGGGCGCGGCCCAGCAAGGATGATGGAGTTGAGGAACTTGAAAGCGGCAAATCTCTTCGGCGTTTTGGGGATTCGGTTTGAACAGTCCAAGGATTCCGCCTTCGCCGACTGAGATGATTTTTCCATCGGCAAAAATGCTGGAACCACGCCCGAAGACCGCGGGCGTGAGTGTGCTGTGTTTCACCCAGCTTTCATCCACGTCCCATATAAGCTTGCCGGTCGCAAACTCCACACAGCGCATCCGCGCGTCCGGTTCGTTGCGCCCGCTGAACGCGTAGAGATAACCGTCATGATAAATGGGGGTGTTCCAATGAATCTCCAGCGAGGTTCCGCGCCACACCTGGCTCACGCCTTTGCCGTCGGGATTCACCCGCAGGACGACCGAGCCCACTTTGTAATACGCGCCGGAAATAAAAATCAGATCGTCCACGACGACGGGCGTGATCGCATTGACGGAATCATTCGCCGCCGAGCGAAACCAAAAACTGAAATTAACCGCGCCCGTTTTCGGATCGAGCGAAACCAGGCCTTGCCGCATCAGGCAAAGCACCTGGCGTTGGCCGTGAATCGTCACCGCGATGGGGGTGGAATAGCTCGCTTGTTTTTCCCAATCCTGCCAATGCACCACGCGTTCGCCGGGCCAGCCGGTCATCGGCACGCCCTCCCAATTTTTTTGGCCGACGCTTTCCCAAACGGTTTTGCCCGTCGCCGGGTCGAACGCCACCATGCCGGAATTCGGCTGGCCGCCGACCATCACCAGCAGCAAACCGCCTTCGAGAATCGGCGTGCTGCCGACGCCGAAGAACGCTTCCGGCACTTTGAAGTCCACGGCGGTATCCCGCTGCCAAACCAGTTTTCCCGTTGCGAGATCGAGGCAAAGTAATTTCCCTTCCGCGCCAAACGTAAAACAAAAATTCGAGGTGAGCAGCGGCGTGCAGCGCGGCCCATTGTTGTAGCCATAAGGATCAACGAATTGGCTGGGATAACCATAATGCCAAAGCGATTTGCCGGTGTCGGCGGCGAGGCATTCGACGATTTCGTCATTGTTGATACGGTGATGCACGACGAGGCGATTGCCGAGGACGGAGGGAGCGCCGTAACCCGCGCCGAGGGCTTTGTCCCAAACGATCGGCGGGCCGTTGGTAGGCCACTTATCGAGCAGGCCGGTTTCGGTCGAAGTGCCGTTGGAACGCGGGCCGAGGAAGTTTGGCCAATCTTCGCCAGAACTATCAGCGGCAAAAACTGCGACGGCACAGAAAAGCAAAAGAGCGATCACGATCAACACCGAATTTTTCCGGGACGCAAGGGACGCAAACATGGCGAAGGTCATTTAAAATTAAAAAGGGATGATGTGGAAGGCAAACCTCGCTTCCACATCAATCCCGTGCGCAACCTTGCGGTGGCGCCCCTTCCCGTTCCTCCTCGGCATCCCGGCGCATGGAAATGCACCGGGCAAAAAATATCGCGAAATGATTTCAATTCGCCTCACGCGAGCGCGATGCAACGCTGGATAGACGGTGGAAAGCAGCCGTGGCTGGATTCGCCACCTGCGACCGCGCGTGATTCCATCATATTGCACCCGCAATTTGCCCGTCCGAGCGCAAATATCTCTCTCAATCCATGAGAACTAATTATGGAACAATATAGAGACAGGAAAGTCGCAAAAATGTTTGAAATATTTTTCGCGAATCTTAGAGGCGCAAAAATATCTTCCGGCGATAGAGGAAATGCACGAGCCAGAAGGCGAGCGCCAGCCCAACGAAGGAAATCATGAGATCGCCAAAACCCTGGGTCACGTGGGTGTCGAAGAAGGCTTTGACGTCCCCGCCGGCGAACCGCTGACTCAATGGACCAAAGCCGCCGATAAAATTTCTTACCAGGTAAATCGTGATGGAATTCATCCCCATCCAGACAAACGGCTGGCACCACGCCTGAAATTTCAGTACGTCCACGATCCAATAAAAAGTTCCCAGCAATATTGCGCTATAACCGCCCGCGACGAGCACAAACGACGACGTCCAGATTTTTTTGATCACGGGAAATTGCGTGCCCCACAAAAAGCCGAGCGCCACGCCTACCACGCCAAAGCCCAGCAGGTAAATCACTTTCTTATTGTCCGGCACATTGGTGTTGGCCAGCAGCAGGCCCGCAAAAATTCCCAGCAGACAACTGGCAATCGCCGGCAGCGTGCTCAGGAAACCTTCGGGATCATACGTGCCGTCCCATTTCTTGCCGGGCAAATATTTTTGATCAAGATAATCGGTGAGATTCACACCTTGAAGGTACGAACCGCGAATCCTGTTCGTACTGTCCATATTGAGTTGTGAAACCTTGGAGTAATTGGCCTGTGTAATGACTTCGTTGCTGCCGGGAACCGGGCGGACATCGGGAAACGGGACGAAGGTCAGCAGCGCCCAATAACCAATCAGCAAGCTTGCAGCGATCGCCGCCATCGCGCGCAAATTGCAAAAGCAAAAAATGATTCCGCCAAAAAAATAACAGATGGCGATGCGGTTCAACACGCCCATCAGACGAATGTCCGGCCACGGATGCGAGACGCCGCCGGAATAAATCAAGGCGACGATAAAAAGCAAAATGCTCCGGCGCGCAATGCGTTTCAAGGCGCCAGCGCGTCCTTCCTGTTTGAGGATTTTCGTGAGCGAAAACACGATGGAGACGCCCATGATAAAAATGAACAGCGGAAAAATCAGGTCGTAGAAATGGAACCCAGACCATTCGGCATGTTCGAGCTGATCGGCGAGGATTTGGGTCGGACGCGATTTCGTCATGCGGTTGAGCGCATAGACGAGCGAATCCGCGCCGATGATCCAAAACATGTCGAATCCGCGCAAGGCATCCACCGACATGAGCCGTTTGGAAACGGGCGCTCCGGGGATGGCCGCGGTGGTGGTTTTTTCTGTCATGCGATGGCGCGAGGCAACATCTTCCAACCGGACGGTCATTTCTGCATTCACGCAATGACTGGTCTAAGTTGCGGGTTGGAATTATTCAAGCGCAATCGGAATCAGCCACTGGTTTGACGCTCAACTCCTCACTGTTCTTGAGATTACGCCCGCTGGATTGGAACAATGCGGATTTTTCCCGAGAGCCTTGCGCATTGTTTTCCGGGCGTATCCGTGCACTGGCCCCAAAATGGCAAGATGACGCGGCCGCGCCGTCGAAGTCCGCAGGGACAACCGAACTTAGTGGTGGGGTCTTCGTCCCGTTCAATCCAAGTCCCGCCAGCAACGAAAGAAACATTTCTGAAATTATCCCGGCGCACGCCGCGCTCATTTTCATTGAATTCTTTCGTCCCATGGGGGGACTTGAATCGGAGGCTGGGACAATATGCCCTCGTTACTTACTTTGGCGGATTGACAAAACAATCAGGCGTGCGAGTGGTGATTATGGGACTGGGAGGATTGTTCAGGTTAAGGGATTTAAGGCTGTCACCGGGCTTTTTGGCGGTATTGCAGTCTTTTGTGGTTGTGATCGCCGCTGCGGTAATCGAATTGGCCTGGGTGTTGTTCCATCACGGAAATTTACGCGACTCAAGCGTCCGAGGCTTGCCGATATTGGCAGAACTGTGGGTTCCCGGTTTTCAAATAATTCGTATTGTGTCTGAGTTAGGATTGGAAACTGCCATCACTTGCTTAACGCTTTGGTTTTGCCACTGGAAATTTCCCAAGCTTCATTTGCCGGTATTTTTGCTCTGCATCTTTCTGTGGAGTTTGCAGGACATCGGAATGAACTCATGGGTGATCAAGTAACCTTGCATGAATCGGATTAGCCAACCGCATCGGCCGGATTGCGGAAAGAATGCGTCCAGTGAGCTGGCACTTGATAAGGTGGCGTAACAGATGGCGAAGGTGGGCTTATAACTGGTTAAGATTCATTGACGCTGCGGGCGGGAATTATTAGATTGCCTCACGTTTGGCGTCGTGTCGGACATGAATTAGCCAAACTTAGCCGGTTCCCAATGAACTTTACGAACTTATTTGCGTCCTCCATCGGGAAGAAGTTTATCATGGCCATCACCGGCCTGCTGCTTTTCCTCTTCGTCGTGGCCCATCTGGCGGGAAATCTGCAAGTCTTCCTCGGACCGGAAGCCATCAATCGTTACGGCAATTTTTTGCAGACGAATATCGAGCTGATCTGGCCGGCGCGCATCGGCTTGCTGGTCATTGTGGGCTTGCATATCTGGGCGGCGATCAAACTTTCGGCGGAGAATCGTGCGGCGCGACCGCAGGCTTACGCGCATTATGAAGTAGTGGCGGCAAGCTATGCTTCGCGCACGATGTTGATGAGCGGACTGATCATTTTGGCGTTCATCATTTATCATCTACTGCATTTTACGGCGCAGGTGCCGGGAATCAATTTCACGGGGAAAAATTTTGCGGACTTGCATGATGCCAAGCAGCAACATGACATTTTCGCGATGCTGGTGCTGGGTTTTCAAAATCCGCTGGTGGCGGCATTTTATGTGTTTGCGATGTTTTTGTTGTGCCTGCACTTGAGCCACGGCTTGAGCGCGATGTTTCAATCGCTGGGCTGGAAGACGCCGGCTTACGGGCCGTGCCTGGACAGGGGGGCGCGGGTGGTGGCGTGGTTGATTTTTGCGGGTTACGCGATCATACCGATCGCCATTCAGCTTGGCTACGGCAGCAGTTATTTGAAAGAGGTGCTGAAATGAAAATTGACAGCAGGATTCCCTCCGGCCCGCTCGCCAGCAAGTGGGACCAGCACAAGTTCGACATGAAACTTGTGAACCCGGCGAATAAGCGGAAGTTCGATGTCATTATCGTGGGCAGCGGTTTGGCGGGGGCATCGGCAGCGGCGACGATGGCGGAGCTGGGTTACAAGGTGAAGTGCTTTTGCTTTCAGGACAGCCCGCGGCGTGCGCATAGTATTGCGGCGCAAGGGGGTATCAACGCGGCGAAGAATTACCAGAACGACGGCGATAGTGTTTACCGGCTTTTTTACGATACGATCAAGGGCGGGGATTTTCGGTCGCGCGAGGCGAATGTGTATCGTCTGGCGCAGGTGAGTGTGAATATTATTGACCAGTGCGTGGCGCAAGGAGTTCCGTTTGCGCGCGAATATGGGGGATTGTTGGCGAATAGGTCGTTTGGCGGGGCGCAGGTGTCGCGAACTTTTTACGCGCGCGGACAGACGGGACAGCAGTTGCTCCTGGGGGCTTATCAGGCGTTGAGCCGGCAGATCGGATTGGGCACGGTGAAAATGTTTCCGCGCACGGAGATGCTCGATGTGGTGGTGATTGACAACCAGGCGCGCGGGATCGTCGTCCGCGATTTGGTCACAGGAGAAATTTCTTCGCACGCGGCCGATGCGGTCGTCCTCGCGACGGGCGGTTATGGCAACGTGTTTTATCTCTCGACGAATGCGCGCGGCTGCAATGTCACCGCGACCTGGCGCGCGTATAAAAAAGGCGCGGCATTCGCGAATCCCTGTTACACGCAAATCCATCCGACGTGCATTCCCGTCAGCGGCGATCATCAATCCAAGCTGACGTTGATGTCGGAATCGCTGCGCAATGACGGACGCGTTTGGGCGCCAAAGAAAAAAGGCGACAACCGTCCGCCCGCGCAAATTCCCGAAGCTGAGCGCGATTATTTTCTCGAACGCAAATATCCCAGTTATGGCAATCTCGCGCCGCGCGATATTTCTTCGCGCGCCGCAAAGGAAGCTTGCGACGAAGGCCGCGGCGTCGGGCCCGGTGGACTTGGGGTTTATCTCGATTTTTCCGACTCCATCAAGCGCCTCAGCGAAGACGTGGTGCGCGAGCGTTACGGAAATCTTTTCGACATGTATGAAAAGATCACCGGCGAAAATGCCTATCGCATGCCGATGCGCATTTATCCCGCGGTGCATTACACGATGGGCGGGTCGTGGGTGGATTATAATTTGATGAGCAGCATCCCGGGGTTGTTCGTGGTGGGCGAGGCGAATTTTTCCGACCACGGCGCGAACCGCCTTGGCGCCAGCGCGCTCATGCAAGGCCTGGCCGACGGTTATTTTATTTTGCCTTACACCATCGGAAATTATTTTGCGTCCAGCAAACCTGCGAAGGTCACGACCGATCACGCTGAGTTCAAGAAGGCGCTCGAAGGCGTGCAGACCTTGACGAAAAAATTGCTTTCGATCAACGGCAAGCGCAGCGTCACGTCGTTCCATCGCGAGCTTGGAAAATTGATGTGGAACAACTGCGGCATGGCGCGCACCAAGGCGAGCCTCGAGGAAAATCTCAAGCGCATTCCCGAGTTGCGCGCGGAGTTCTGGGAAAATGTGAAAGTCACCGGCGAGAATGGCTCGCTGAACCAGGATCTCGAAGCCGCGGGCCGCGTGGCGGACTTTTTGGAATTCGGCGAATTGCTTTGCCTCGATGCCCTCACGCGCGAGGAATCCTGCGGCGGCCATTTCCGCGTGGAATACCAGACGCCCGACGGCGAGGCGCAGCGCGACGACGAAAATTTCTCGTTCGTCAGCGCGTGGGAATATCAGGGCCCGGACAAAAAACCGTTGTTGCACAAAGAGCCGCTCGTTTACGAGGACGTGCACATGTCGCAACGGAGTTACAAATAACCGCGCCCAACCAACCATCCGCAATTATGAATTTAACTTTGAAAATCTGGCGGCAGAAGGATGCGCAGGATGCGGGCCGGATCGAGACCTACGAGGCGAAGGACATCATCCCCGACATGTCGTTCCTCGAAATGCTCGACGTGGTGAACGAGGGCTTGATCGCGCGCGGCGAAGAGCCGATTGCGTTTGACTCGGATTGCCGCGAAGGCATTTGTGGGACGTGCTCGCTGGTCATCAATGGCAAGGCGCACGGCGGACAGGAAGGCACGACGGCTTGCCAGTTGCACATGCGCCGGTTCAAAGACGGCGATACCATCACCGTCGAGCCGTGGCGCGCGCGGGCGTTTCCGGTGTTGAAAGATTTGGTTACTGACCGCAGCGCGTTTGATCGCATCATCCAGGCAGGTGGTTTTGTTTCCGTGAATACCGGCGGCACACCGGACGCCAATGCGCTTCCCGTCGGCAAGGTCGAAAGCGACCGCGCGATGGATGCCGCCCAATGCATCGGTTGTGGCGCGTGCGTGGCTGCCTGCAAGAATGCTTCAGCGATGCTGTTCGTCTCCGCCAAAGTTTCGCATCTGAGTTTGTTGCCGCAAGGGCAAGTTGAGAAAGACCAGCGCGTCGCGAACATGGTCAAGCAAATGGATGTCGAGGGTTTTGGTAATTGCACCGTCACCGGTTCGTGCGAGGCGGTTTGTCCAAAGGAAATCAGCCTCAGTTTTATTGCCAAAATGAATCGCGATTACAGCGTGGCCCTGCTCAAGGGCACGAAGTAATTAAGCGGCAAGGGTTTTGGCGTCGCCGACGGCAGTCATTTTTCACGATTGTATTTCTTTTTTCGCTGCAACTTGTTTCCCACTTTGGTGTTATATTCAGTGGACTGGCCCAGCCAGATCACGCCGTGGCGGGCGCGGACAATATTGAACACGGAAAAACCCGTCCGCCGCCTCGTTCGCGCCACGGCAATGAAAGAACGCAACATGAAGATTAAATTGTCCCGCGCCGCTGGCTTTACGCTCGTCGAAATCATGATCGTCGTGGCCATCATCGGCCTGCTCGCCACCATCGCCATTCCCAACTTCGTCCGCGCCCGCCTCAAGGCCCAGCAAAGCGCGTGCATCAATAACCTGCGCCAGATTGACGGTGCGAAACAAACCTGGGCGCTCGAGAATCGCGCTTCCCAAGCCACCGTTCCGACTATCGCAAACATCCAGCCCTATCTTGGCCGCGGCACTCAGGGAACCGCCCCCACCTGCCCTGCCGATCCCGCGAACACCTTCGCGACGAGCTACAGCCTGAACGATCTTCAGACCGCGCCGACCTGCCTGATTTCGCCGACAGACCATCACCTCGACTAGTTAAAAAAATTTTGCCGGGCCGTGCCATATTTTTGGACACTGTCCACGAGTTCGGGACAATGCAGGGGTAAAATTGTTGGGGCTTCACGCGTACCTACACTACTGCTGGTGTTTTCTGCGGATTTTTTTCGCGTCCGAGTGTCTTAGTGTATGGCATTCGGTTTGCTCAAGAGGAGTCGCGGTCGGCAATGGGCAATTTGTGAACGACCTTATGCAATAAATAATAACAATAACCAGCCCTTGCCACGTTCACGCCGCGCGAAAAAAAAGTAAATCGTATGAAACTCAACCGCTCCAGCAAGAAGGGCTTCACCCTTATCGAAATCATGATCGTTGTCGCCATCATCGGCCTTTTGGCTGCGATCGCCATCCCTAACTTCGTGCACGCCCGCACGACCGCGCAGGCCAATGCTTGCATCAACAACCTCCGCCAGATTGACGGCGCGAAGCAGGAATGGGCTTTGGAAAACAAAGCGTCTGCTACCTCCACCCCGGCTGACAGCAACATCCAGCCTTATATGGGCCGTGGCGCTGGCGGATCGCTCCCGACCTGCCCGCTCGACTCGCAGAACACCTTCGACACGAGCTATACTGTCGGCAACCTCTCGACCGCTCCCCTCTGCAAAATCTCCACGACCAACCACGTGTTGAACTAAGAGATTTGATCTGATTCATAAAGGGCCCGGGAAATTTTTCCCGGGCCTTTTCCTTTGTACGCGGGAGATGAATTTCCATCCATGCTTGTGACATTTTTGCGGGTGAAGTTTATCCTTCTTCTATAGTGGCGCTCTATGACCGCCTTGCTCGTGCAAAAAAACGGCGCTCATAAAGCGCCGCTACAGTTGAGCACTTTAAACTACTGAACCAACTTGACCCGGTATGAGCGTTGCGCGGAGGCGGTGGAAGAATCGGTAAACGAACCAAGAGCGCCGGTCACAGTCACTGGCGAACCCAGGTTTTGCCAAGCGTTGCCGGTCGAGGCATCGCGAAATTGCACCTGGTAAGTATCGCCGGAAACGGCTTGCCAGTTGATGACGAAACCAGAGGCGTTTTGCGTGAGCGTGACGGGAATGGGACTATAGACGAAGCGGATGATCTCGTTGTAGGTATCGGAAATGCGCAGGTTGCCATTATGATCAATAACGACGCCGTACGGATTAAAGAAACGCGCGCCGCTGCCGAGACCGTTGGCCGAACCTCCCGCACCGCCCAAACCCGCGACCGTCGTGACCACGCCTGCCGGGGAAATTTCTCGGATCGTGTGATAGAACGAATCCACCACGAATAAATTATTATTGCGGTCCATCCGCAATTCCGCCGGTTTGCCGAAACGCGCCGCGCTGCCCGTTCCATCAGCCGTGCCATCCATGCCAGCCATTCCCGCGAAAGTCGTGACTACGCCATCGGAAGTGATTTTACGGATCGTATGATTCGCGGAATCCGAAACAAAAAGATTCGCGCTCGCATCGAAAGCCAAACCAACTGGGCCATTGAAAAGAGCATTGGTTCCGGCGCCGTCCGCCGTGCCCCAGACTTGCGCCATGCCTGCGAAGGTCGTGACTGCACCCGCCGAAGTCACTTTGCGGATGAGATGATTGCCGCTGTCGGCGACATAAATCGTGCCGCTCGCATCCAGGGCGATGCCCAGCGGCGAACTGAACCGCGCGAGCGAACCAACATTATTGGTCGCGCCCACTTCACCCGCCAAACCGGCGATGGTCGTCACCGCGCCGCTGGTTGAGATCGCGCGAATCGTATTGTTGCCGGTATCGGTGACATACAAAACGCCGTTCGCGGCAATCGCGATTCCCGATGGGCCGTTGAAAAGAGCGTTTGTGCCGACGCCATCCGCGCTGCCCATTTGACCGGCGCGGCCCGCAATGGTGGTGACCTGCCCGGCGGCGGAAAGTTTGCGGATGGTATTGTTCTGATTATCGGTGATGTAAATATTCCCGCTGGCATCCATCGCCAAGCCGGTTGGATCACCAAAAAGCGCGCTGGCAGCCGGACCGTCCACGCTGCCGCTGGTGAGCACGGAACCCGCCAGCGTTGTCACCGCTTCCTGCGCCGATGACTTCGATGCCATCACGAGGCTCGCCGCGCACAACCCGAACGCGAAGTTCCGGGCGCGAAAAATATGCGGCCTCACCGGCATTATTGCCCCCTCCGCACTAACCGGTCGCGAGCCGCCACTTTGACCGGGGCGGTGTCTTCGGGATCGGGTGATTTGAAGTCGAGCGGATTGCCCAGGGCCGAGCCGTCGCGCCCTTCCAGCTTGCCGTCTTTCGTCACGACATCCTCGACTTCGTAAAGCTCGCCGTTATCGCGCGAACCACTGTCGGGATTCAGGTTGGGATAATGTTTATAGAACGATTCCATTTCATCAATGTGGAATGGCCGCGCGCCGCGCCGTCCGAACACCACCGTCTGGTCGCCGGTTTCATCCACCACGCGATCGCGATCGAGGCCACGAGAAACCGCCACGGCGGGTCCGCGGGTTGGATAGGTTGCGATCAATTTCGGATTTGGCGTGGGGCTGAAACCCATGTAGCCCGGCACGTTTTCCGGTGAAATCATTTGCAGCACGCGCAAGCCGTTTTTGCCATCGGCCACGAGCGCATACATCGAGGCATTGATGGAACCGATCTGCACGGAACGCGTGTCATTCAACGCGCCATTGGCATTATACATCTGGAAAAGCTTGGGTTCCTCAGGCTTCTCGATGTCCACGATGGCCAGGCCTTCGGGACCGTTCGCCACGTAAGCGTAAGTGCGCGCGAGATAGAAGCGCTGGGCATGCGCGAGCGGAACCACGGCGCCCGGGACGAACTTCGGCTGCGTGGGTTCGGTGATGTCAATGGTCTTGAGGCCGTCGTCATCGGTGACGAACGCATAGCGGAATTGCACGCCGACCTGTTTCGGATTCTTGAAGCCGAGCAATTCGCCAACGAGCTTTGGCTTCGCCGGCTCATTCACGTCCACGATTTCCAATCCGCGCGCGCAAGTGATGTAAACCAAATGACCGGCGATGAAACAATGCGTCGCGCCGGCGAGTTTGTTATCGGGATTGAAGACGATGTCTTTTTTCAGGAAATTATTTTCAGGATTGCCATCCACGAGTGTCGCCACATTCACCATCACCAAACCTTCTTCGCGGTCGGTGATGTAAACGTAAGCGTAAAGGAAATGGATGGGCTGTTCCTGATTTTCCGGCAGGCGTTTGCGGGCCGGGTCGAGCGCAAGCGTCGAGGGCACGGCTACGGACGTGGCAAATTTCGTATGCACATAAGTGCGCTGGCCCAGCGGGGAAACCGGCGACGTGGTCATGCGCTCCGAGAAGCCTTTTTGATCAATGTTCGCCACGTCGAATACGCGGAAACCGTCCGCGCCATTGGCCGTGTAGAGATATTCGCCGCGCAAGGTCAGATCGAGAATATCTTCGCCGTCGTGATGATGGGCGTCCTGCAATATCTCGTGCTTGTCTTCGTGTTTCTGGTAATTGTCGGGATACGCGAGCTTTTGGAGATGGCTGCCGATAGCCGCCTGCGGTTCGTCCTGCTCGGTCCAAATCACCGCGTCCAAGCCGTGTTTGCCCTCGCCCACATAAGCATAACGGCCAAAGAAATTCACCGTGCCCGTGCCGAAGCCGAGCAACTGAGTCATGATCGCATTGTTGTCTTTCTCCTTGGACAAATGACAGTCGGTGCAATTCTTTGTTGTGCCGACGCTACTGGTCGTGTGCGGGAAGTGCGGGTTCACGGCCTGGCCGCTGTAGCCTTCCGCCGAAATGGTTTGCTGCTGGGAATACACCCATTCGCGGTTTGAATTTTGCGAACTCACCACGACTGCACTCGACGAGCGCAGCACCGCGAGACGGTTGCTCTTCACCGTGCCATCGAGGCCAAGCATGAACACGTCGTCACGAATGACCTGCGGATTGTAGGTCGTATAATTGCGCGTGGTTAATCCTTCGTATTTGTTGAGTGCGACGTGCTGGTTCGCGCGCATCGGCAAGTGGCAGCCGAAACAGGAAGTTGCCCATGAGGTATGGCAAATCTGGCAGGAGATGTTCGAGTTATCGTGCGCGAGATTGCGTTTGCACTCGGCTTCGCTTGCTGGAACGGCGCCCCAACTTTTGCCGTCGCGCTGCATGGTTTTTGCGTACCGGGATTTTGCGTTGTAATGCGAGGACGTCGGGTCAATCGTGTCCATCGTCTGCGGAATTTCCCAGCGCACATCCGGGCTCATGCTGGAGCGTTGATAAAGCTTTTTGCCTTCCCACACGAAGCGCGGGCCCCAGGCGGTGGAACTGGTGTTCAACAAATCAAACGCGCCGCCGTTGCCTGACGTGGTCAGCGTGGGCCGCTGGTTGATCGTGCCGTGGCAATCAATACATTCGATGGTCGTGGCCGCGCGCGGCTCGCCGTAGAGCTTGCCATTGCCGTGAACGTCGTTGAGGAAATGACAGTCGGCACATTGCATGCCGTTGGCCAGATGCACGTCCTTCAAGTGAACCGCTTTTGCGAACTTATGGTCGTCGTCATGCGGAATGACGTTGTCATTCAAATCGAGCAGATTGCCTTTGCGATCTTTCTTGAACACGGCGCGGAAAACCCAGCCGTGGCCGTGATAATCCGCGAACTGGGTTTCCTTCAACTTGGGATTCAGTTCGGAAACTTTTTCGAGGAAGTCGAGATTACCCCAATTTCCGCGGGCGGCGGCGGCTTCCGGGTTCTCGCGCAAGGAAGTGGCGATCTCCGATTCCGTCGGATTCTTCTGCTTCTTGGGATACATGAATTCGCCGTCGGATTCCTGGTCCCACCAGGTGTAGCCGAGATACGGATTCACGAAGAGATTTCCCTGATGCATGTGGCAGGTCATACATTGGCTGCTGGGAATGGCACGGGTGAATTGATGCTTGATAGGATGCCCACGCTCATTTTTCGGGATCATCTGGTCTTCGGTGAAGCTCAAGCCCTGGTTGCCATACTTGCTGTAATAGCCCGATTGCGTCGGCGAACGGTCATTGGCGTAAATTACATGGCAGGCCGAGCAACCGCTGGAACGATAATCGCCCGGATGATTATTCGAGCCCATGAAACCGAGCAGCGGATCGTGCAAGCGCGTTTTGACCAAGCCGAGATAAACGGGGTCGGTGCGGATCAGCGTGCCGAGGCCGCGCTCGGACAAACGGTGGTCCGGCTTGCCCGGCATTTCGTCAACCGTCGGGATGCCGAGCGTCAGCTGCTTCTCGCCGCCCTTCTCGAAGATGCGCAAAATATTTCCCGGCTGGCTCACTTCAAAATGCGGCAGCGGATCGAGGTAAGGCAACACGCCATGCTTCAAGGTTTCTTCCGGCGTGGGCACATAAGGATTCACCAATCGCAGCGGCACACCATCGAGACCATAGGCCTGGCCGTACTGGTAATTCTTGTAAGGCGATCCACCATTATTATATAACGCCGCGCCCCAGAGCATTGCGCCATGGTTCATCATGCTATGCCAGACGTGATCCACCGATTCCTTGTGGCACAGGCCGCAGGCTTTTTCCGCGACGCGCAAATCACCGGGATTGACGAATTGAATGAACTCGGCGGATTCGTGATTGAGGAGAACGGAAGACTCGTTGGGATTGGCCGAGCTTTCCCAAAAAATCGGATTGCGCGGCGCGACGTGCGCCTTGCGTTCGGTCAGGCCGGGCGTTGGATTGCCGCCATGACAATCCGTGCAGCCAAGGATGACATTCGGGCTGGCGTGCATGGAATGTTCATCCACGCCTTTATGACATTCGAGGCAACCCGCGCTCTTCAAGTGCGCTTCGGCGCGCGTCTGGTCAATCCAATTATGCGGCTTGTCTTCGCCCGGCGCGGGAAGATCGTGCGGAACGGAAATCGGCGGGCCAAACGGTTCTTCCTCGGCGCGGGCCGCACCCAAGGCGAGGAAAAATACTGCCAAAAAGACCGGCAGCGTCCGATACCACTTTGTCTGATGTGAAGTCATCGGTTTGTCCGTTAATAAGTAAATGTGACTGCTAGAATTCCGCTGTAAAGAAAATCATCCGCGTGGCCCGCGTTCTCCGGAGGATTGTAGCCCGGCACCGGCGTGGTCACGGTGCGGTAAATGTCCTTGTATCCCGCGCCCGGAATCAAAGTTCCAAAGCCCGCCGAGATGATGATGTTGTCCGTCAGCAACGGGCGGTATTGCAAACCCACGCTCAAGTCCCAGCCGACTTCGTGCGCGACGGTATCGGTCAGCAGCGCTTCCTTGATCGGATCGGTTTCCATGAAGCGGATATAATTCACGTTGAAAAATGTCCGCAGTTTTGGAGTGATGTCCATTTCCGTCCCGAGGCTCAACATGAGCACGCCGGGATTCACGAAGTTCGCCTGCCCCTGGGTCTTGCTCGAACGGATGTCGGGCACAAGGCTGTTCGGCTGCTTCAAATTCACCGCCGTGCCGCCGAGGTTGAATCCCTGCCGCACCCAATAACTGAACGGGCCGCCGGTGAAATTGGGATTGTCCATCACCGTATCGAAACCCGTCGCCGTGCCGCCGGAGGTATTGTGATCGCCCGACGCGTAAAAGACCGAACTCTTGTAACGGATCCAATCGCGGTCGTAGGAAAGTTCCACCGCGGCCATCTGGGCATTGATGTTCACGGGATGGCCGGCGAGTTGATTGAAATCGTCGTGACCGAGCGCCTGATAAAATTGATGGCTGATATTGAAACGCCCGATATGTCCGTCGCCCGCCCAGCCGAGATAATACGCGTGAAGGCTGTGCTGCTGAATCGTGCCGATCGGCTCGGGACGAACGAGGTTGCCGTTCTCGTCGTAATGCGTCGGACCGTTGTCGAAGTTCGCGAGGATGCTGCCCTGCGCGGTGTAACCGTGCCAGATGAAATCCTGGCGATAAACATTCGCGAGCAAGATCCGCTGGTCGCGCGAGTTGAACGTGTTCAAGCCGGAGTCGGTGTCCTTCTCGCGCATGTCGAACGCGGCGACATTATACTGGTAATGATTGTTGTCCCAGTTGCCGAAAATGCGCGCGCCGGTATTGATGTCGTTGAACAGGAACCCGCGAAAATCGTTGTTGAAAACCTGGTTGCCGAAGCGCGACGCGATGAAATCGTAATTATCCGAAAGGTCGCTGATGTGGTATTCGAAAAACGCCTCCTGCAACGACAAAAATTCCTTCGTGCGCTGGGTGGAACTGGTTCCCGTCTGGTTCACCGGGCCGGTGCTGAGCTGGCCGTTGAGAAAACCGGGAATCTGGCTCGGGTTCGTGATGCCGATATTGCTCGGCGGCGGAACATTGTGGTTCGGCCCCACGCCGCGCGGGTCGGCGGCGACCACGCCGGTCTCGTTCGCCTGGATATAATTGATGTTATAAACCGGCTGAAGATGGATAAGCCAATGAACCGGTTGAAACGCCGTGTCGCCCTTGAAAATATCAATCGAGAACGAAAAATTATTGATGACCGAAATCTCCTCACTCTGGCCGAAGACTTCCGCTGAACCGGCGCGCGAGGCATCCAAACCGCTTGGCGTCGGCACGCGGCGGCCTTCAAAATCCGTTTCCGTCTCCGCCGTCAGATCGAGAAAAATATCCTGGCCGATGATCGGCGAGTCGCCCTTCAAAAGACTTTGCTGATATGGATGCCACAGCATCGTCGCCGGCGCTTCGTAGGGAGTTTCGGTATCGCCGCTGGTGTAGCGCTGCCAGGGCGCGAAACCGACCCGCCAGCGATTTGGCTCCGGCACGGTGTTCGTCGGAAAACCCATGCCCTTCGCACTCAATTCATATTGGGGATACTCATATTTTTTGTTAATGGGCGCATTCTCAAATGTATTCGTACGCGGAAGTTTGTATTCGCCTTCCAGTGGATCAAAACCGTATGGCACGCCGTTGGTGGGCGAAGGTATTTCAATGTCCCGGCGCATCAAGGGCGAGCGCGGCAGGGCAAAACGCGGGTCTATTGGCTGGCCGTTGTAGTCGGGCAGCAATTGGATTTCGTTGGTATAAAAAGGACGCTGTGCCGCTGGAGCTACATTCACGGCGCCGGGGTCCGGATTGAATTGCGCAGGCGGCAAAACATGGCTGGGCGAATTGGTACGCACCATGCGCGGGTGCAAATCCTGGGGAATATCCGTCGGCACCGGTTGATCGTAAGGCGGCACACCGGAGTCCGGCGTGAAACCGACGGGGGATTGCGGGGGATTACCCTTAAACTCCCGGCGGTAACGGTTGGTGGATAGCGTCAGAGCCGAATCGTTCACTGCCCGAATGGCATTTTCTGGAACTGCGTTGGTGGAAACATTCGGCGAGTCCGCCGCAATCGTGGAAACAACTCCTCCCAAAGTGAATGCTATAACCAAGGGAACCGTGAATTTTGTCCATGCCGCTCCAGTAAACTGGTGTGGCAACGTAGCACCCGCGATGCCCGACAGAGAATTCACTTTGTTTATTTATGGACAAGAGTATGTTATACTTGCAAGAACCAAGTTTATGTACTCATGTCGCCGACTTCCACACCGCCGCGCCATCCGTTCCAAAACCACATAGAAGTCTTCGATTAAGAATCCCGTTTGGATGCATCAAAAACATTTTCCCGGCTTCCGAGCTTTTGCAAAAGTTTACAGGCGCGAGAACTTGCATCCTATCCGTTCCCGCCGATAATTCCCTTATGAAAAGTGTGGCAATCATTGGAGCATCCAGCGACCAGAATAAGTTTGGCAACAAGGCCGTCCGCGCCTTCCAGCAGCAAGGTTATGCGGTCTATCCCGTGAATCCCAAGGAAGCCGAAATCGAAGGTTTGCCCGCTTTTAAAAGTATTCGCGAAGTGCCGGTGCGGCCCGAGATGATCAGCGTTTATTTGCCGCCCGCGATTTTGCTCAAGGTTCTGCCGGACATTGCGGCGAAAGGTTGCGACGAACTTTGGCTGAATCCCGGCACCGAATCGGACGAAGTGCTGGCCGAGGCCGAACGGCTGGGATTGAAGGTCATCCAGGCTTGCAGCATTGTGGCGGTGGGGGTTTCGCCGTCGGGGCTTTGATCACGCGCGGCGGGCTTCGCGGACGGCCATGCCGTTGACCACTTCCCGCCAAATGTGCCGCGCTAATTCTTCGGGCGATTCCTCTGCGGAAATCTTCGTGTAATACCGCTGGTCGGCCGCCAAGCGCAACAGCCCGCGTTCCTGCCGTTCCCATTCGTCCTTCGCCGAACCCGGATGCCGCTGCTGCGATAGCCGCACGGGCGTCAGCAATATAAATGTCTGGTCCGGTCGCGGCAAAAGTCGCCGCAGAAATCGCGCAAATCCCTTCTCGCCCTTAGTACCCGCCTGCTCCGCGTTGATTAATAATTCATCAAAGCTGCCTTCGCACACCACAAAATGACTGCTGATTCGCGCCGGCACGACCTGCCACCACGCCGCCAGATAATTTAGAAAATAGAAAAATGCTTTCAGCGGATTGGCGATGGCATTCTGTGGTGACTGATCGCCGCGCGGACGGAAGTGCAACGGTTGATAGCGGAAACATGGTTGCAATAATTCCTCCAACCGCGCGACTAAGCTTTTTCTCGCAGCGTCATCCAATCCGAGAATCGCCACGCTCACACCCGTTGGATTCATCACGCGTTTGAGCACGCGTTTCGCTTCCCGAAACAGCAATGCCGCGCCGAATTTTTTGCGCGTATACATGATCGGCCCCAGCGGACGCCACTCGTCCGGCGGACAGTCGAACCATTGCTCCACGGTCTTGCCGGTGTTGCCGAACAAGTCAGTGAAATTTTTTTCCGCGCCCAGTTTGTCCTGCGACCAGAGTTGCTTGAGCCGTGGAAGATATTGCGCGGGCGAACGGTTCTTCGCGTCGTACATTTTCGCCACCACGTACGCGAATTCACCCGCCGGTGAAGGCACAAAGAAGCCTCGATATTTTACCCGGTTCGTGAGCAGAACCGTTTCGGGAACAAAATAACGACGCACGCGCGCGTAGGCGGAACAGGCATCAAGCCGTAAATTTTGCGTGGGGTCCTCCAGATTGACGACCACGCTGTAATATGCGAACACGCCGTGTTGCAAAGTCTGGACCAGCGCCCAGCCATTTTTTTCCGCCAGGTCGGCGAGGATCAGATGCAGGCCCGGCAGGTGTTCCTGCGGCACGGAGTAATCAATGTCCGACGCGATTTTCTCAGGATATTCCTGATAGGAATGAATGATGACACAAGGAATTCCGCGCCGCTCAAGCTCGCTGAAGTAAAGTTGGAAGAATTCTTTATAATTGCAGGCCATGTTAATAATGCTGCCTGCCCTCGCCACCGCTGCTGGCATCGAAATCAACTAGAATAAAACTTCATCGCTAATGCAAGGCTAGACTCTCCACCGGACCGCGGGTCTATGACCCGCAGCAACGCATGAAAAGATTGCCGCTTGCGAGCGGACTATCATTTTAAAAATCAAATGGCTTTTCTATGATGCATAAGTCTGAGCCGTTGGCCGCTTGACCTTATGAACCTTGCTGCGGGTCGCAGACCCGCGGTCCATTAAAAAATCAACCGCGCGGATGATATTTTTTATGCACCTCGCGCAATCGGCTGGTGGCGACGTGCGTGTAAATTTCCGTGGTGCTGATGCTCGCGTGCCCGAGCAATTCCTGAATGACGCGCAAATCCGCGCCGTGCTCCAGCAGATGCGTGGCGAAGCTGTGCCGCAACATGTGGGGCGTGACGTTGCGCTCGATGCCTGCGAACTTCACCGATTTTTTTATCCGCAGCCACATCGTGCTCGCGGCGAAGGGCGTGCCGCGATGTGTCAAAAACAAATTCGCCGGCGAACGCGCTGTCACCAGTTTTGGCCGACCCAGCGCGAGGTAGCGGCCAATCGCCGCGATGGCTTGCCGTCCCAGCGGCACGACGCGTTCCTTGTTTCCCTTACCGATGATGTTGATGAACCCGGCGTCGAGATGCAGTTGTTCGAGGCGCGCATTGCGCAATTCGGCGAGGCGCAGTCCGCTGGCGTAAGCGAGTTCGAGAATGGCGCGATCACAAAGCGCTGGTGGAGTCTCGACGGTTCCGCTGGCAGGCGGTTGAAGCAGGCGCGTGATCTCGGCGTTCGAGAGCGCCTTGGGCAGGCGTTTCCAGCGGCGCGGGAGTGAAAGATTTTCCGCGGCATTCACCGGCAGCAACTTTTCATTTTCAGCGAAGCGATAAAACGCGCGCAACGCCGCGATCTCCAAATAAATACTGCTTGAACTTAATCGCCGCGCGCTGTCCTTCTCGTCCTTGATAAGCGTGCGTTCGCGTTCCTCGGTGAGAAATGACATCAGGTGTGAAAGTTCGATATTTTTCCAATCGAAAATTTTTTGCGCCGCAGCCCACGCGATGAAGTGATGCAAAACGGCGGCGTAAGTTTTTTGGGTGTTCTCCGATTGCCCGCGCTCATGCCGCAGAAATTGTAAAAAATCTTCCACCAGGTTTTGCACGGTGGCGAGTGTACGCCCCGGGAAGGGATGGAGCAAATTTTTACCGCGGAGACGCGGAGGCGCGGAGAGTCGAAGATTTGAATCGGCTTGCGTTTTCGGGAGCCGTGGTTGAGGGTGAGGCCATCAAGCTATGCTCGATTATGATCAGAAAGATTTTCCGTGGACGTTTTATTTCAACGGCATGCCGATGCCGAAATGGGGCGCTCAATGGCCCTGGTTTGGCGCGGGCGAGCATGCCAACTGGGACGCCGAAATCGGGCCGCGCGATTATTACATCGTCCGCTGCAAGATTGACCACGCCGGCAGCGTGGAGAGCGCCAGCCCGCACGTTTTTCTCTACGCCGTTCAGGAATTGTTATGCCTGCTTGTGACCGAGCGCGACGGCGTGCTGGAATTGATTCGCAGCGCCAATTATCCGCAGGCCGAACCGCAGGAAGTCTATAATGGTTTAATGGAAGCGGCTTTTGAGATGCGCGCATTGACCCAGCGCGATGGCGTCGCCTTTTGGACTTCGGGCTATCAATCCGACCAGATGCGCCTGATGGAAGCGATGCGCCGCGCGGCGTTGCCGCCCAACGACCCTGGATTTGTCGCCGCGCCGCACGTTAAAAAACGGCAGGCGGAATTGCAGCGCGTGTGGAAACAACAAATTAAAATTTTGCACGCCGCTGCCAGCGCGGGCGGCGTCCCCAACGAATTGCGGGAACGGCTGTTGAAATTGTGATCCGCAGCCGAAGCCGCTCGTTTTTTCTCCACACTGAAACAAAACCTCCTATATTGTTCATCTGAATGCCCGCACCGCTACAAGAATCAACTGAGGACGTGCAAAGAGCCGCGGCGTGGGTCGCGACTTTGCGCAAGGAAATCGCCCACGTCATCGTCGGCCAGGAATATTTGGTGGACCGCTTGCTCGTGGGCTTGCTCGCCAACGGTCACGTCCTGCTCGAAGGCGTTCCCGGGCTGGCGAAAACTCTTTCCGTGCGCACGCTGGCCTCGGCGATTCACGCGCAGTTTCATCGCATCCAATTCACGCCTGACCTGTTGCCCGCCGACATCATCGGCACGCTGATTTACAATCCGCAGGATGGAAAGTACCACGCGACCAAAGGACCGGTGTTCGCGAACCTCGTGCTGGCCGACGAAATCAATCGCGCGCCCGCCAAGGTGCAATCCGCCCTGCTCGAAGCCATGCAGGAACGCCAGGTCACTTTGGGCGGCGAGACAATGCCCCTGCCCTCGCCGTTTCTGGTGCTCGCCACGGAAAATCCGATTGACCAGGAAGGCACGTATCCATTGCCCGAGGCGCAGGTGGATCGCTTCATGTTCAAAGTCATCATCGGTTATCCGACCTTCGAGGAAGAGCGCAAAATTTTGGACAAGATGGCCTTCACTTCGCCGAAGAATGAAGTGCAGCCGGTGATTCCGCTCGAGGAAATTTTGCACACGCGCAAGCTGGTGGACAAAATCCATGTGGACGAAAAAATCCGCGATTACATCGTGCATCTCGTCTTCGCCACGCGCACGCCGGAGAAATACAAACTGGACATCAAGCATCTCATCCAGTTCGGCGCTTCGCCGCGCGCGACGATTTATCTCACGGTCGCGGCCAAGGCGTGGGCCTTGTTGCAGGGGCGCGGTTACGTGACGCCGGAGGACATCAAGAACATCGGGCCCGATGTGTTGCGGCATCGCATCATCCTGACTTACGAAGCCGAGGCGCAGGCGATCACCTCCGACGACATCGTCAAAAAAATCTTCAATACCGTTCCGGTGCCGTGACCATCCAGGAAATTCTTGCGACCGTCCGGCGGGTGGAAATTCGCACCAACCGCCTGGTCAATGACATGATGGTCGGCGCATACCTCAGCCGCTTCAAGGGGCGCGGCATGGACTTCGAGGAGTTGCGCGAATACATGCCCGGCGACGACGTCCGCAGCATTGATTGGAACGTCACGAACCGCATGGGGCGGCCATTCGTGAAACGCTTTCGCGAAGAGCGCGAACTGGGCGTCATTCTCGCCGTGGATATTTCGGCATCGAGCGCGTTCGGTTCCACGCGGCGCAGCAAGCGCGAATCCGCCGTGGAAATCGCCACCACGCTTGCATCTTCGGCAGCGCGCAGCAGCGACAAGGTGGGACTGTTGCTTTTCACAGACCAGGTGGAATTATTTTTGCCGCCGCGCAAAGGCCGCCGCCACATTCTGCGCACGATTAAGGAGATGCTGTTCTTCGAGCCGAAACATCGCGGAACGAATATTCCCGCAGCTTTGGTTTTTTTGAATCACGCGGTCAAGCGCCGCTCGGTGGTTTTTTTGTTCACCGATTTTTTGCACAGCTTCGGTTCGGGCGCACGGAGTTTGCAGGCGGGCCGGGATCTGGTGCAGGAAATCGGGATGACGAATGCGCGGCACGATTTGATTTGTGTCCACCTGCACGATCCGCGCGAGAGCATTTTGCCGAACGCGGGTTTGTTGACGGTCGAAGATGTGGAGACGGGAGAATTGCTGGAGCTGGATTCGGCGCGTGCCCCCGTGCGCGAAATGTATGCGAAGGCGAATGAAGAACGGTTGAGTGAATTGGATCGCTCGTTGCGCCAGGCGGGTGTGGATACGTTGCGCTTCTCGGCGGGCGACGCTTTCGCACAAACTTTGCAGGCTTTTTTTGAGACGCGGCGCGGAAGGAGGCGCGGGTGAAAAAATGGCTCGCGTGCGCATGGACGATGGCGATGTCCGCCGCGTATAGCCGCGCGCAAACGCCGCCGGAAAAAATTCCCGCGCTGCTGCCGCCGCATCCTGAATTGCACGCGACGTTTTGGGAATTGCATGGCTGGCAATGCGTGGTTGGTGCGTTGGTATTTGTCAGCTTCGTCGCCGCGGTGATCGTGTGGGTGCGCCGTCCGCGTGCCGTGATGATCGCATCCCCGGCGATGCAGGCGCGGCATGCGCTGGAAAAATTGCGCGATCAGCCAGAGGACGGCGTGCTGGTGATGACAGTTTCGCGCATCCTCAAGCGCTACGTCCTGTCGGTTTTGAAATTGCCGCCAGAAGAATTGACGACTGCGGAATTCCGCCACGCGTTGCAAGCACAGCCTCAAGTTCAACCTGAACTGGCCGCTGCAACGGGTGATTTTCTCCGGCGTTGCGACGAATGGAAATTTGCGCCGGAACATCCCGCAGAGAAATTGGGCGCGGTGGAAAATGCGCTCGAATTAGTCGAGCAACTTGAAGCCAGCCGTCCGCCGGTCATAAACCCGGAGGTCGCGGCGTGAGTCGCTGGCGGCAAAAATGAACTCTCATTTCCAATTTCAATTTCCGTGGATACTGGTGCTGCTGGCGTTGCTGCCGCTGTATGCGTTTCTCCTCGGCCGCACGGGCAAATGGTCGGCGTTGCGATTTTCAAGCGCGGACATCGCGCGGGCGGCGGGTGGGGCGGCGCGTTCGGCGGCGGGACGGTTGCTTTTGTTTCTGCGCCTTCTCACGGTTGCGCTGTGCATCGTTGCGCTCGCGGGACCGCGCTTCGCGAATGACCACACCGAGACGCAGGCAAGCGGCGTGGACATCATGCTCGTGCTGGATTTGTCGTGGTCCATGGAATCGCTGGACATGGGCGGAACGGGCGATGATTCGACGCGTTTTGCCATTGCGAGTTCGGTGCTCGAAGATTTTGTGACGAAAAGACCGAATGACCGCATCGGTCTCATCGCGTTTTCCGGCGTGCCGTACCTCGCGAGTCCGCTCACGCTCAATCACGATTGGCTTATCCAAAATTTGCATCGCCTCCACATCGGCATCATCCGCGAACTCGGCACGGCGATTGGCGATGCCATCGCGTCCGCGGCCAAGCGTTTGCAAGTGCTCAAGAACAGCAAAAGCCGCATCATTATTTTGCTGACCGACGGCGATAATAACCAGGGCGAGATTGATCCCGTGCCGGCGGCGCAAGTCGCGGCGGCGATTGGCGCGAAGATTTACACCATCGGCATCGGCATCGAAGAGCCGTGCCTGCTGCCGCGCTTCGACATTGACACTGGCAAGCTGCGCCGCACGCCGAGCGGCGAAGTGGAGTTCACTACACTTACACTTCAACCGGCGAATTATTCCGTGCTCGGCCAGATGTCGCGCATCTCGCACGGTAAATTTTATCGCGCGAAAAATCTCGGTGAATTGCAGAATGTTTATAACGAAATTGACCGGCTCGAAAAAACCGAGGCGAAGCTGAGGCGCTACACGACCTTTACGCCGCTGTTTGAATGGCCGTTGCTTGCGGCGCTGGCGTTGTTCGTATTGGAATTAGTTTTGGCCAACACGCGTTACCGGCGGTTGCCTTGATACAATGGACTTGCGACACCCACATTTTGCGGAACCCGCGTGGCTCTGGTTGGCGGTGCTCGCGCCGCTCGCGCTGGTGGCTTTGCAGCGTTACGCGGGCTGGGCGCGCACGCGGCAACTGGGACTTTTCGCCGCGCCGGAATTGTTGGCGGACTTGCTGCGTTCGCACAGCCCAGTGCGGCGCATCGTGAAAAATATTTTTTTGGTGGTGGCCATCGCGGGGATGGGCGTGGCGCTGGCGCGTCCGCAATGGGGAGAAACGACGGAAGTTTCGACGACGCTCGGCGAGGACATTTTGTTCGTGGTGGATTGCTCGCGCAGCATGCTCGCGACGGACGTTGCGCCGAACCGGTTGACGCGCGCGAAATATGCGATTCTGGATTTTGTGCAAAAACACGGGCGCGGACGCATGGGGCTGGTCGCATTTTCGGGGCAAGCGTTTTTGCAATGCCCGCTTACGTTTGATTACGACGCTTTTCGCGAGGCATTGCTGTCGCTCGACGACAAAACGATTCCGGTGCCGGGAACGGACATTGGCCGCGCGCTTGACGAGGGATTTCGAGCGATGGAAAAAAATGAGCGGCGCAAGATCATGATCCTCGTGACCGACGGAGAAGATTTGGAAAAATCCGGGGTGGCCGAGGCCAAGTCGTTGTCCGAAAAAGGCGTGGTGATTTACACGATTGGAGTCGGCACGCCATCGGGCAGCCCCATCCAAATCGTGACCGACCAGAATAAATTGGATTATGTGCGCGATGGTTCGGGAAATATTGTGCAAAGCCATCTGGACGAAAACACGCTGACGGAAATCGCCGAGGCCACGCACGGGACGTATCAGCCACTGGGTTCGCTGGGCGAGGGTTTTAATCGCGTGCGACATTTGGTCGAGACTTCGATGAGTTCGGCGGATTATTCGCGCGCGCGGAAGCTGGGCGTGGACCGGTATTATTTTCCCGTGGCGGCAATTATTTTTTTGATCGTGGCGGAATCTTTGGTTGGCACGCGGCGCAAGGTGGCCGAAGATAGGAGTGATAAGTTATGATTGTTCGAGGCGCGCGAAAAAAGATTTTGTGGCTGATGACGATGACCGCCGTTTTGCCGGGCATTAATGGCTTGGCGAGCGAGCCGGAGCGTGCGGCGTCGCCGTTGCAACTTTACAACGACGGCACAAAGCAACTGGACAAGGGAAAGTTCCAGGAAGCCGAAGCGTGTTTTCAAGGTGCGGTCGCCAGCCAGGATGAAAGGATTCAGCCACCGGCATTATATAATTTAGGCGAGGTGCGGTTCCGGCAGGGCGCGGAGGAGTTGAAAAAAGGGCCACAGCCCAAGCCCACGGATGAGCGCACCGCGACGGCGCTTGAAGTGGGCAGCGACGCGATTCGCATGGTGGATGCCGCGCTCGCGAGCCAGGACGAGCAGGCGATGTTGTCGGCGTATTTTCAAGGACGCGGTGCGCGCCATGAATTGAAGGACGCGATGGGCGTTGTCAAAAAGGCGATGGATACTTACGGCGCGGTGTTGTCGAAGTGGCAGCGCGCGGCGGGTGATTTCAAGAGCAGCCATGAATTGTCACCTGGGGATGTGGATGCGAAAACGAATGCGGAGGTAGTGGATCGTTATATCGCGAAGTTGATTGATCGCGAACAGATCAATCAGATGGCGATGCAGGGGATGGTCAAGCAACGAAGCGATCTCGGCAAAAAATTGGCGAAGCTGAAACAAAAGATGCCCGGCGGCGATGCCGACAAGTTGAAGGGCAAGGGGGACGATGATGATGACGATGATCAAAAAGAGGCCAAGGGCCCGACGGAAGGCGAGAAGGAACCCGGTCCCAAGGACGGCAAGGAAATGCAGTTGACGCAGGAGGAAGCGGCGCGGTTGCTGGATATGTTAAAGCTGGATGGCAATCGCAAGCTGGCGATGGGGACGAATGAAATGATCAAGCCGAAGGACCGCAAAGGCCGGGATTGGTAGGCCTTTTTTTTTCAGCCACGGATTGAACACGGTGAAACACGGATTGATAGGAAGATTCAAAAAGCAGCCGAGAACGGCCTGATCTTATAAACCTTGCTGTGAGTCATGGACTCGCGGACTGCCGGATTACTCAAAGTCGTAAACGACTACTTTTTTGCAGCAGACCTTGAAAACTTTCTCGATGAATTCGAGGTGCTGCGGATGCACCTGATAATCGTCCTGGGTTTGTTTGTTGGGAAAAACCAAATTCAGCGCCACTTGATACGTCTGATCCACGACCGGCCGATGACTCGTCGCCATCTTGCCGATGTGAAAACTCAGCGCCCCGGGGATTGGCCGCAAATATTTATTCATCCCCGCGATCAATTCATCCGCCGCCTTGGGATTCGCCGGGTCCGTCCAAAAAATAACAACGTGTGAAAACATGGTTTATGTTTGTTTTAAACTTTGGGCATTTAACCTTGCAAAGAACTAAAGGTCAATCTGAACAGCATCTGTCCCGAGATTAAAGCCCGATTCAATGTGTCCTAAAATCAGTCATCCTACTGATCTTGGCTTTCCAGGATTTTTCCTTTATTGTGATTTTCCCGTCTCTTTCACTCCGCGTAAATTCAATCCCACAATGGCATGGTTTTTGCCTTGGAAACGAGTGCGTTTGCTTAGAGCGTTAAATTGAAAGACCCAACTAGTCTATGAAAGTGCTGACAATCGAAGTAGAGGCATTACCTGTCACCAAGCCTCGTATCCGCTGGCAGAAATGGCTCGTCATATTCGGCATCGGCCTTTTTGGCGGTCTGATTGGATGGAATGAATCGGCACGAAGATACCCAAAAGATTCTTTGGCAGACGTTCAAGCAGTCGAATTGGCCGTTGATGATCTTCTGGACACCGCGACCGCCGACAAAATGCCTCAAATTATTCCCCGCGATGAGTTTGCTGCGGCGGCGAAAGACTTTTCACAGGCCATGCTGAAACTGCAAGATTACGCATCGAACCTAAGAGCAGAAAAAGAAGGTGGCGCTTGGTCACCTGTTGCGGCGGGCGCTATGCCACTGGATCCAAACTACGACTCGGCATGGGATAGGTTTCTTACTGCGTTCGGTCGCTTGCATGCCCGGGACAATCGCTTAAAGGCCACGGTTTTGTACTATGCTGCTGTCAGTTGGTATCCAAGACCCTCGACTGACGACCACGATTGGCGTAAACTTAATGAACGAATAGCGTGGCAACTGCGAGAAGGCGATACTCCTGAACGCATAGGTTACGCCATAGGCTACGGTGTCATGCTTGTTGTCTTCGCATGGCTTGTAGTTGCTTTCACTCGGTTAATATGGAACTTCATGCTTGCTCGAACCCGCGACGTGTCACGAGCGTTGCGTGGTTTATGACAGCCGGAAACCACCGCTTCGTTTTTTCTTAAGCAAACGACAGGACTTAAAGGCAGATTGCTCTTCGTTACTTCATCTCCGCTTTTGATTCCCCATCCTCCCAATGGCCCGAAACATCCTTTGGAATCTTTGCGTCCACGGGATATACGAGATACGCGGTGTTCTTTGATTTTTTCCAGGCGTTGATCACGCGGGCGCGGGGATAGATGCGGCGGGCGCGGACGTTGTTTTTCACGGAGACGCCGGGGTCGTTCGCCACAAAATCGCCTTGCGCGGTGAAGCCTACGCAGACGATGAGGTGACCGTTGTCCTGGCCGCTGTGGCGGTCGTTGGTGAGGTAGGAGGAAACGGAGATGATGGGCGCGATGCCGGCGGCGACCCAATCTTCCAGTTCGGAGATGTCATCGAGCCGCGTGACGTAGGCGCGGACGCCGGGGAAGCTGCCCGCGTAGGCGGTGTTGAAGGGCCAGTTGCCGGTTCCTTCCATGCCGGAATCATAAACGGCGTGGGCGGTCTCAAGCTCGGTGTGGTTCAGGTCGGGCCGATGCTCGGCATCGCTCCAATAGGCGAGCACCATCGAGAGCGAGGTCGGACTGCACCAGCCTTTTTGCTCGGGATATTCACCCTGGCGCCGTTCGGGGACTTCGATGGTCTTGCCCCACGCGGCATGGTTGGGCTCGCGCGCGACGGCCGCGGCCTGGCTATCGCAAAAGGAAAGGCCGAGAAATTTTAACGCGGTTTGATTCGTCGCGGCGTTGCCGAGGGTGACACGCACCTGCAACTTGCCGCCGTGGCGCGTGAGGGCGAGCGTGTCTTGTTTCACGGTGCCGTCGTCGTCGCGCTGATGTTGGACGCTCGTGCGGGGGTGTTGGGCGGGGTCATCCGACCACAGGCCCATCGTGTAATATTTGGTGGTGTGATCGGGGAAGATGGCGCGGGCCTCGACCTTCGCATACACTCCCGCGGGCACGTTCCATGACGCGACCAATTCATCCCACGCAATCGGCACGGTCAATTCAGGTGAGGTCATCACCACTTCGCCGGGTTTTTCGCCAGCAGTCGTGGTGAAGTCGGCGAAATCCTTGCGGCCGATGAAGGCGCAGCGGTCGCCGGGCGGCGCGGTGGCGGCCTGAGTGGCCGTTACGATAAACGATGCCAGCAACCAAACAAAAGGGAGATGCGCGCGCCGATTCACGGTTGTAAAATAACATGGACACGGCGCATTGAAAATAATTAACTCTGGGTCATGAAATCCCAATTCGCGCTTAACGTCCGCGGCTTTTTATTCACCGCCGCGATCATCGCAGGTTTTGTTTGTGTCACTCACACGTCATTTGCGCAGACTGATAACCAGTTGACCGATGCTGAAAAAGCGGCGGGCTGGCGTTTGCTATTTGACGGCAAGTCGCTCGATGGCTGGCGGAGTTACGGCAAGCCCACCGCGCCCGAGCATGGCTGGGAAGTTGCCGATGGCCTGTTGAATTGTGTGGCGGGTGGTCATGGAGGCGACATCATCACGACGGCTCAATTCACGGATTTTGATTTTCAATGGGATTGGCGCATCCCCGCCGGCGCGAACAACGGCATCAAGTATGAAGTGACGGAAAAGCGCAAAGCCGCGCCCGGGCAGGAGTACCAGATGATTGATGAAACCATCGAGGCCGCGCAGCCCGCGAAGCGCAGCACGGCGTCGTTTTACGATGTGCTTCCGCCCGCCGCGAACAAGCCGCTGCATCCGCCCGGCGAGTGGAATCATTCGC
Source organism: Verrucomicrobiia bacterium (assembly GCA_036268055.1). Taxonomy (NCBI): domain Bacteria; kingdom Pseudomonadati; phylum Verrucomicrobiota; class Verrucomicrobiia; species Verrucomicrobiia bacterium. The sequence continues at coordinate 71,606 of DATAUW010000004.1, forward strand.
GCGTGTTGGTGAAGGGAAATCATGTGGAGCATTGGCTCAATGGCGCGAAGGTTTTGGAATTTGAATTGGGCAGTCCCGAGGTCATGGCCGCGGTGCAGCAAAGCAAGTTCAAAAAGTTTCCCGACTTTGGGACGAAGATCACGGGGCCGATTCTTTTGACGGAGCATCACGATGCCGCCAGTTATAAGAATGTGAAGATATTGGAGTTACCGGCAAAATAACGTCGAAGCGATGGAGCAATACTTTTTGTTAAAATTTCAACAACTGAAGCTTGTCGCTTAGCCGGTCAAAATCTCCATCCAAAGTAAGAAGCTGGTCGCCGCGCGCCAAGGCGGTTGCAGCTATGGCGGCATCGTAAAACTTCATTTGCTGGCCTTTGGCCCGCAGTTCGGCGGCCAATACCGCGAGTTGCGCGGCGTCAGCTTCATCAAATGAATCCACCATTTCCTTAATGTAAGAATCGTAGAGAAGCTTGGCGCGGTCACGAAGGGCGGAAGGAACGGGCGGATGAGTGCCGATAAGAAACTCCGCTGCGGCGTGGCATGGAACATAAAACGGCCCTTCGACCTGGGAAAGAAAATCAGGCAAACCGCCGGCTCGTTCCCAAGCTATCAAGACACTGGAATCAATCGCTACCGGCATGGGAAAGAGAGCTTGCTCCATCGGCCATCGCCTTGGCTAATTGATCACGTTCGGCCTCCGTGAATCGAACTAACTTGAGCCGCCGCAATAATTCCTTGCCCGATACGCCAGCTTTACGCCGAATGACTGCCACGGTCTTGCCATGTTGCTGAATCTCAGCCGTCTCGTTATGATGGACCACTTGATCCAACACTTGCTCTCCATCTTTTACGATTTCTGTAAGATTCGCCTTCACAATTTAAAAATGGCTCACTCAATGAGCCTTTGCAATGTATATCAATGCTATACGCTGAGTGGAAGGATAAGACCTTGCCATGCTTAAGAAACAGGTGATTGAAGGACAGTGAGTTATATATTATTGTCGAAAAGTATGAAGGCATTTTCCTGACAAAGAATGTTAGGTGGAATCCCATTTCTGCCGATCTTCTTCTCACGGTTAATGTTACGCCTCAAATCCAATTATCCAATTTGCGAGTGCGCCCATTTACACATACTTGCATTGGATTTATAGTTATAGCAAAGTCATAAGCTCATGAATCGCCTGCGTTATATTTGGTTGCTGTTGTTCGCTGCGCTTCCCGTATCGGGGGGGGCGGCTGCGATGTCTTCTACTCTCTCGGCGGACGACATCATGGCAAAGGCGGTGGCTCGCGCGGAATCGCCGGTGAACCACGAGGCGCGTCCGGATTATTTTTACACCAAGAAAACCGTCACTGAAGATCTCGACAGCAAAGGTCATGTGAAGGAGCGCAAGGAACGCGTTTATGAAGTGTCCGTTGCGGCGGGGCTTTCGTATTTGAAGCTGCTGGAAATGAATGGCCAAAGTCTTTCAACTGCCGAGTTGAAAAAGCAGGCGGATCACGAAGCTGCCGAGCGCCAAAAACTTGCCGATGCCAAACCCGGCCAGAAAGGTGACGAGCGCGAAAATTTTCTCACGGCCGATTTGGTGCAGCGTTTTAATTTCACGTTGGCGGGCGAGCAGATGATTAACGGCCGCCGTGCGTATATTTTGAGCTTTGATCCCAAGCCCGGCATGCCGGTGAAAAAGCTTACCGACCGTTTCGTGAATCAGATGGCGGGCACGGCGTTGATTGACGCTGAAGATTTCGAGATCGCGCGCGCGGAGATTCATCTCAAGGGCGAAGTTTCGCTTTGGGGCGGTGTGGTCGGCACGTTGCGTCATTGCCGGTTCACCCTGGAACGCACGCGTCTCGCGGACGGTTCGTGGTTCAATAGCGATTCGCATGGCATCTTCGAGGGCCGCAAGTTGCTCGAGCCGATGCTTATTCGCACGCACTCGGAATCCAGCAATTTCCGCCAGGCCAGCGCCACGGTGCAATAGCATGGCCAAAAAACCCAAGCTCGATCTCACGCCCAGCGGCGTCGGCCTTAGCAATGCTTTCGCCGGTTTGGAAGTTTCGGGATTGCCCGCCGGTCAAAATATTCCGCCCGCATCTGCGCCTCGTGCGAATGACGAAGTTGCGAAGCCTTCAAAATATGGCCGCGTGGTTTTGCGGCGCGAGAAGGCGCATCGCGGGGGAAAGACGGTGATCGTGATTGACGATTTCGCGCCGAATATCAGTTACGCGTATATTGAGAGTCTTGCGGGCAAGTTAAAGGCTACCTGTGGTTGCGGCGGAACGACGCGCGAGCGGATGATTGAAATTCAAGGCGATCAACCCGGCCGCATTCGGCAGTTGCTCGAAGCTGAGGGTTTTCGCGTCGCGGGCGTCAGCTAAAATTTATATGGCATCCATTCCTGATCCTGAATTGCGCAAGCTCAAAGCCCGCGCCCAAACTCTCGAAGCCACTTTCAAAGTCGGCAAGGCCGGCCTTAGCGACGGCTTCGTAAAAAGTGTAGATGAAGGCTTGGCACATCATGATTTGGTGAAGGTGAAATTCGTCGAGTTTAAGGACGAGAAAAAAACTTTGGCGCCCGCACTTGCGGAAAAAACGTCGAGCCACCTCATCATGCGCGTTGGCAATGTGGCGGTTTATTATCGCGCGAAAGCAACCGCGCCGGAATCCGCTCACGGAGATACTGCGGAGACGGTTGTTCCAAATTAATTTGTCGCGGGAGCTTTGTTGCCCGTCCCCAGCCACAGGAGCGTGTTGATGATCATTTTATTTTGAGCATCGCTTGAGAATGTGTCGGACAGTTGCTTGTTGGTGTGATGCTCGTAATCCATGTCGTTGTGACCCATGTTGAAATAGACCATCTTGAAATTTTTGTTCGCCCACACCACCGGATAATAACCTTCGTGCCAGATTTCATATAGCTTGGGGCCGGTTCCAAGCGGGAAGCTTGAAGGATCAATCGAGGCGAGGATGCTGATGTCCTTGTTGGTGCGCAAGTCGTTCGACCACTTATACCATTCGTTCGGCGCAGCGGTAAAGGTCTCGGACAAACCTTGCATGGCCGGATGGATCTTGTCTTCCACGCGCAGCACTGCCGAAGTCGGGCGCCAGGTGTTGCGGACGTATTGGCCCGCGCCGAGAAATGTCTCGTGATACCAATCCCAATTCTGCGGGAAGGCCGAAGGCGTCAAGGCGAACGCGGAAAAATGAAAGCCCATCCACCCGCCGCCGTTCTCCATGTATTTCTGGAACGCGGCGCGTTGCGCGGGGCCGTCGGGGCGAGTATCGAGAAAAATCACGACTTTGTACGGCGCTAGAAAATCGGCGTTCATATTGTCCCAATTCGTCGTGGTGTCGTATGTGAAATTATATTTCTCGCCCATTTTTGGAAACCACTTGTTTGCCTCGTGATCGAAACTGACGTGTGCCTTGTCATCTCGCCCGGTGTAGAATGCGATGACCTTAAAGCCGGGCGTATTTGTGTCCGCGCGCAAATTGGCGGCGAGAAAAATTGCCGCACAGAAAATCATGAGTTGGTGGATGAAGCGGATGGATGGCAAGTTCGTCTTCATAATTATTATTTAGTCGAGAGTGTCAGGTTGCCGAGGCGGTTTCAAGCGAATCGAGGGGGCGGGAAGGAAATATATTTTACGAATAATTCCAAAAGGGTCTTGTGTGTTGGGAATTGACCCGCGGGGGAAAGATGGATTACAACAACGCGCCGGTTAAGGCCGGTTTGATGACTCATCAAAAATATTTCCACCGGCAAGCAAAGGCAATGTCGTGCCAGTAAAAACCCCGCCGCTGCCTGACGCGCGAACGGTCACGGACTCCATCAAAACGTGGGCGACCAAAAACCCGCGCTTCGCCGCGCTCATCGGCGCGGGCACGCCGGTTGTGCAGGCGCTCACGCGCTGGTCCATGGAATTGCTGCGCGCCAATCAGATGGCGGATGCCGCGCTGGTCTTGCGCGCCGCGCTCGCGCTTTCGCCCGGCGACGCCATGCTCTGGACAAATTATGGCGTGGCGTTGAACCAGGAAAATTTGCCGGCTGATGCCGCCGTTTGCCTGGAACGGTCGCTCGAATTGCAGCGTCTTCAACCGGACACGTGGCTTTTGCTCGGCATGGTGCGCAAGAAACTCGGTGATGCCACAGCGGCCGAAACCGCTTATCGCGCCGCCCTGCAACAAGACCCCAACTCGACGGCCGCGTGGCAATTTCTCGGCCTCCTCAAACAAGAGCAGCGCGATTACGCGACTGCCATTGATTGCCTAGCCAAATGCAGCGCCGCCGGGGGCGCGGACGCCGCGCTGCTCGCGAATCTCGGCAAGCTTTGTTATCAACTCGGTCGCGTGGCTGAAGCTCATGACGCCTATGCGCGCGCGGTCGCGCTCGACGCGGGGAATCTTCATTATCAACGCATGGCCCGCAAATGCGCGTTCATGGCCGCGATGTTGCGCGGCGAACCGATGGATGCGGCGATTGAGGCTTTTAAAAATTCTTTTCGCGCGGAGGAAAATTATGCGGACAAGGATTTGCAGGATTTATTTCGCGCGGCATTTTCGTTGTTGAGCGGCTTCGGCCATTTGGACGCCGCCGCACGCGTGGGTCACAAGCAACTCGAACTTTGGCCGGCCAACGCCTCCGTGACGTATCTGCTGAAAGCGGTCGAGGGCGATGAAGACCTGGATCGTTCGACGCCGGAATATGTCGTCGAATATTTTGATGCGTTCGCCGAAGGTTTCGACGCGCAACTCGTGGACGCTCTTGGTTACGACATTCCAGAAAAACTGTGCGCGGCCATTCGCGACGTGACGCCGCCCGAAAAACTTTATGACACGTTTGATGCGGGCTGCGGCACCGGCTTGTGCGGCCCGTTGCTGCGGCCATTGAGCAAGCGGCTGACCGGCGTGGATCTTTCGCCGAAGATGCTGGAAATGGCGCGCCGCCGAGCGGTTTATGACGCGGTGGCGTGCGAAGAATTGACGGCGTTTCTCAGGCGCTCAGAAAGCCAATTCGATTTGATCGTGGCTGCGGATGTTTTGATTTATTTTGGCGATCTTGCGCCGATTTTTTCCGGTGCGGCGAGCGCCTTGCGGAGTGGTGGCATCCTCGCCGTCAGCACGGAATCGGGCAGCAACACCGGCTACCGGTTGCAACCGTCAGGACGATTCGCCCACGCTGTGGAATATGTTCGTTCCTGCGCAAAAAACAATTTTGACGAACTCGCTTTCATCGAGACCACCATCCGCCTTGATGCCAGTGGACGTTTGCCGGGGAATATTTTTATTTTTCGGAAAAGTTAGAATGGCATCGAAGCCATTTGCACGCTTCGTTTTGGCAATCCTCTGGTGTAGCGTATCGGTATGGCCGAAATCGGCAAACGCAATATATTGACGATCGTTCGAGATTCCACGGTGGGGATTTACCTTGATGCGGGTTCGCATGGGGAAATTCTCATGCCTAATCGTTATGTGCCGCGCAAGTTCGAGCGGGGTGATCGCCTTGAGGTTTTTGTTTATCGCGATTCCGAGGATCGGCTGGTGGCGACCACGGAGATTCCTTATGCCACGGTCGGCGAAGTCGCGACGCTCAAGGTCGTCAACGTCAATCGCAACGTCGGCGTGTTTCTGGATTGGGGGTTGGGCAAGGATTTGTTGCTGCCGTTTCGCGAGCAGGTTGGGCCGGTGCGCGTGGGGCAGGAAGTCGTGGTGCGGATTTATCTGGATGAAAAAACCCAGCGCGTCGCCGCCTCGATGAAATTGAAGAATGCGTTTAATGTCGTGCCGCCGAGTTTTCGTTCCGGGCAGCCGGTCGAATTTATCATCACGGAAAAAACGCCGCTCGGCTATAAGGCGGTGGTTGAGGACGCGCATTCCGGCATGCTGTATCACGAGGGGATTTCCGCGCCGATTTCCATCGGGCAAAAATTGAAGGGCTTCGTGCGCGCGGTGCGGCCGGATGGCAAGATTGATTTGAGCCTCGAACAAACGGGGCATCGCCGTGCGGGGCCGGTGGCCATGCGCATCGTGCAAATGCTCGAGCGCGCCGGTGGCCGGCTGACCTTTGACGACGACAGTTCACCCGACGCGATCCGCGACACTTTCGGCGTCAGTAAAAAAGCTTTCAAGCAAGCATTGGGCACGCTCTATAAAGCGCGGCGCATCCGGTTTACCAAACCGGGCATTGAACTGGTGGATAATAGTAACTGGTCGCCGAGCGGGAAGTGATTTGGGCAAGTCGAGTTGGTAAACTCGTGAAGCATTCCTGTTAGCAAACTGCAACCTTCTACCCATTGCCCTCAGTTAAATACGCTTCTATTTGATGCTGTATTGCTTGGACTTTATCAAAATTTTTGTCGGAAAATACCGGCTCTTTTGCGCCATCTTTAAATACAATCTGCAAAAAAAAGCCTCTGGAGGCAAAAGGAGCCGAGCTAGTTTCAATGATTTTTGTTTCTTTCACGTCGTCTCGCGATCTAACTCGAGTCCGGGAAAATCCAAGAAAAGAATATCGAGTGATCACTTTGTCGTTAAATTCATGTTTAACGCTCGTCCATAAATTCGCGATACAAAACCACCAGGCCGACACATATATAAGTATGCAAAATGCCAGGAGAATGTAGTGCGAAATGGTCGGATTGGGTGGCAAACTTATTGAGGTGACGGAGCAGTAACCAACCAATAATAAAAAGCCCAAAAATGGCACCGTTGCCAGAAGCCATGAGAGTGTCATTTTCCTGAAATAGATTTCCATTTAATTATTTTTTTAGCCGACAATCGTACGGATTTTTAAGGAGCGAATTTCCGGCTCATGCCGCTCCTACGGAGCTTAAAGAATTAACGGAACCATTTTATAAACATGGCGCTCCTAACGGAGCTTCCAACAAGCCAATTGTTAATCCGAAAGCGCCGTTAGGAGCGGCACAAAAGGTTCATTTCTTTGCGCTCACCACCGATTGCTGAAATTTCACTCCTTGATCAGCACGATCAAATCTTTGCTCTCGACGGTATCGCCGATCTTGGCGTTGACTTCGGCGACGGTTCCGTCGCAGGGAGCGTAAATCGTCGTCTGCATTTTCATTGCTTCGAGCGTGAGGAGTTTGTCGCCCTTGGTGACTTTTGTGCCGACGCCCACTGACAATGATGTGATCAATCCGGGGATCGGTGCGCCGACTTGCGCGGGAATTCCCGGGTCGGCTTTGATGCGCGCTTTCACCTTTGCCTGGACCGAGCGGTCGGTCACGGTGGTTTGTCGCGACATGCCGTTTAATTCAAAGAGCACGGTACGGCGTCCATCCACGTCCACCGCGCCGATGTTGATGAGGCGGATGAAGAGCGTCTTGCCTTCTTCAATCGCGACGGAAACTTCCTCGCCGGGTTTGAGGCCGTAGAAAAATGCGGGCGTCGGCAGCACGGAAACATCGCTGTAATCGCGGACGTATTTGGCAAACTCGGCGAAGACTTCGGGATACATCAAGTAACTGTAGAGATCGTCATCCGTCGCTTCGCGTTTCAATTTCACCGTGAGTTCGGCCTTGGTCTTTTTGAAATTGAGCGGCGGCAAATCCTTGCCCGGGCGCACGGTGATGGCTTTGCGTTTGCCGAGCACGACTTCCTGCACTTTTTTCGGCCAGCCGCCGACCGGTTGGCCCAAGCCGCCCGCGAGCATGTCAATGACCGACTCGGGAAAAGGCGTCGCGCCCGGTTCGAGATTCAGCACATCCGCCGGCTTGATGCCGCGCGTGATGAGAAACATGGTCATGTCGCCGACTACCTTGCTGCTCGGCGTGACTTTGACGATGTCGCCAAAAAGCTGGTTGACCTCGGCGTAAGTGCGCGCGATTTCCGGCCAGCGATTTCCCAGGCCCATGCTCGCGGCCTGCTCCTTCAAATTCGTGTATTGCCCGCCGGGCATTTCGTGAAGATAAACTTCCGCCGAACCCGCCTTGGGCGCGGTGTCGAACGGCGCATAGATGGTGCGCACGTGTTCCCAATAATCGGAAAATTGGTTGAGCGCATTCAAGTCGAGCATGGTATCGCGCGGGCCGTTTTGGAGCGCGGCGACGATGGAATTGAGGTTCGGCTGGCTCGTGGAACCGGACATGGAGGCGATGGCGAGGTCCACGATGTCCACCTGCGCGTCGTTCGCTTCGAGCACGGACGCGGCGGCGACGCCGCTGGTATCGTGCGTATGGAAATGGATGGGGATGCCGATCTCTTCCTTGAGCGCCTTCACCAACTGATACGCCGCATACGGACGGCACAAGCCCGCCATGTCTTTGATCGCGAGAAAATGCGCGCCCATTTTCTCGAGTTCCTTCGCGAGCTTCACATAATACTTGAGCGTGTATTTGTTGCGCTTGGGATCGAGGATGTCGCCGGTATAACAAATCGCCGCTTCGCAAACGGCGTGCGTTTCCTGCACCGCGGCCATCGCGACTTCGAGGTTCGGGGTGTAATTGAGGGAATCGAACACGCGGAAAATATCCATGCCGTTCGCGGCGGCGTGCTTGATGAAACCGGCGACGACGTTGTCGGGATAATTGGAATAACCCACGGCGTTCGAGCCGCGGAACAACATCTGGAAACAAATATTCGGGATCTTCTCGCGCAACTGGCGCAGGCGCAGCCACGGGTCTTCGTGCAGAAAACGCATGGCGGTGTCGAAGGTCGCGCCGCCCCACATTTCGAGGCTGAACAATTTCGGTGTGCGTACGGCCACGGCGTTCGCCGCCGCGAGCATGTCGAAGGTGCGCACGCGCGTGGCGAACAGCGATTGATGCGCGTCGCGAAAAGTCGTGTCGGTGATCAACAGGCGTTTTTGTTTCAATGCCCACTTGGCGAAACCTTTCGGACCGAGTTCCAATAATAATTGGCGGGTTCCCGGCGGAGGTGTTTGCTTGCGATCGTACGCGGGCGAAACGGGCGTGGCGAAAGGCGCGCGCGGCACGTAGCCTTTGGTCTGCGGATTGCCGTTGATGATGACATCGCCGAGGAACGCGAGCAATTTGGTCGCGCGATCGCGGCGGGGCTTGAACTGAAACAGTTCAGGCGTGGTGTCAATGAGCGTGGTGGTCGCGCCGCCGGCGCGGAAGGTCGGGTTGTGAATGACGTTTTCGAGAAACGGAATGTTCGTCTTCACGCCGCGGATGCGGAATTCGCGCAGCGCACGGTCCATGCGTTGCAATGCGACGTCAAAGTTGCGGCCGGATGCCGTGACTTTCACGAGCAGCGAATCGTAAAATGGCGTGATGACGCTGCCCGCCGTGCCCATGCCGCCATCGAGGCGCAAACCGAAACCGCCCGCTGAACGGTAGGTCAATATGCGGCCGTAATCCGGCGTGAATTTATTTTCGGGGTCTTCGGTCGTGACGCGGCATTGAATCGCGAAGCCGTTGCGCGGCACTTCGGCTTGCGGCGGCAAATCCACTTCGGGCGCAAAGAGCGAGTAACCTTGCGCGACGAGAATTTGAGCGCGCACGAGGTCAATGTTGGTGATGACTTCGGTCACGGTATGCTCGACCTGGATGCGCGGATTCATCTCGATGAAGAACCATTGGTTCGTATCGAGATCGAGGAGGAACTCCACGGTGCCGGCGTTGTCGTATTTGATCGCCTTGCCGATCTTGACGGCGGCATCGCAAAGTTCCTGGCGCACTTGCGGGTCAAGGCCGACGGACGGCGCGATCTCAACGACTTTCTGATGGCGGCGTTGCACCGAGCAATCGCGTTCGTGGAGATGCAGCAGATTTCCGTGGCGATCACCCAGCACCTGCACTTCGATGTGTTTCGCGCGGGGAATATATTTTTCGAGGAAGACGGCGGAGTTGCCGAACGCGCGGCCAGCTTCGTTGCGCGCTTCATCGAGCAGGTCGGCCAGGTCGGCGGCTTTGGTCACGACGCGCATGCCGCGCCCGCCACCGCCAAACGCCGCCTTGATGATGAGCGGAAAACCGATTTCTTTTGCGATGCGCAGCGCCTCGGTGCGGTCCTCGATGGGTTCTTCCGTGCCGGGCAAGGTGGGCACGCCGACTTTTTGCGCCAGGGCGCGCGCGGCCACTTTATCGCCCATCAACCGCAACAGTTCCGGGCGCGGCCCGACGAACGTGATGCCCGCATCGGCGCACGCTTGCGCGAAGTCGCCGTTCTCGGAAAGAAAACCGTAGCCCGGATGGATCAGGTCCGCGCCGTGTTCTTTAGCGAGCGCGACGATGCCGGGAATGTCCAGATACGCGCCGACGGGGCCTTTGCCTTCGCCGACGAGATACGCTTCATCCGCCTTGAAACGATGAACGGTCAGGCGGTCTTCCTGCGCGTAAATCGCGACGGTGCGCAAGCCAAGTTCCGTCGCCGCGCGAAAGACGCGGATGGCGATTTCACTGCGGTTGGCGACGAGCAATTTTTTTGCGGCGAGAATGGGCGGAGCGCTGGCGGTGGCGTCGGTCGTTTTTGCTTTGCTTAAAGTCATATCTTGTGGGGCGATTTTATAGACGACCGGGGGTTGGAACGCAAAGAAATGATGCGCTTTTCGGAAGAGCGATTCGTGGATGGTAAAATCTGGATTTCAGGTTCCAGACTATTTTGAAGGAAGGACTTCCTGCTTTAAAAAAGACGGCTGAATGGCGGTGAAATGTGGGTCGCGAAAATAATGTATGACGTGTCCAGCAAGTGAGTCATTGTTCGTCAGCGCGATCCAACTTATCGTCCTCCTGACGGTCTTGGATGAAGTCACCGATGGGGTCTGCGCCGGGCTTGAGCCAGTGCCTGCCCGCGCCCAAAAGTTGCCGAGCTAATTCACCCCGGCTGCGCAGAGGCTTTACCATGATCGATCCGTCAGCCGCCATTACCCACTCCAACTGCGTGCCTGGATGAATATCGCACTTCTGCGCAATATCAGGCGGGATACTGACTTGATTGCTATCTCCCACAGTAGTCGTCATGGCCATAATCTACGCTTCTTTTTTCCCTAAACAAGTCCGCAAAAACTCAACCGACGCCGCTTCAAATATCTTTGACTCCGCCTTTCATTGCTCTAGCCTTGTTCCACACCGTATGAGATTTGGCATCAACACCTTTTTGTTCGTCTCACCGTTTACGAATGACAGCACGAAGTTGTTCGCTAAGTTCAAGCGCTGGGGATTTGATTCGGTCGAAATCGCGGTGGAAGACCCTTCGCACATTGATCCCGCGCATGTGAAACGTGAACTCGACCGGCACGGGCTGGTTTGCGGTTCGCTCTGTGCGGCGTTGGGGCCGGGACGGGATTTGCGCGGTTCATCGGAGGATCAAAAAGTCGCGCTTCAATATATTCTCAATCTCATTGATCAGGCGGTCGCGCTCGAATGCCCGTCCATCATCGGTCCGGTTTATTCCGTGGTGGGACGCGCCGGTGCGGTGCCTTCGGAAGAATATCGTGAGCAATGGAAAACGGTTGTCCGACATCTACGCACGCTCGCAAAATACGCCGAGAAACGCGGCCGCCAAATCTGCCTCGAACCGCTCAATCGTTTTGAAACTGATTTTATCAATACCTGCGATCAGGCGTTGAAAATGATTCGCGCGGTGCGAAGTCCAGCGCTCAAGATTCATCTCGATACGTTCCACATGAACATCGAAGAAAAACATCTCGGCGCGGCGATTCGTAAAGCGGGCAAGGCGCTCGGCCATTTTCACGCGTGCGGCAGCGACCGCGGCACTCCCGGCAACGACCACACCAACTGGGGCGAGATTGCGGCGGCGCTCAAGGCGATCCATTATCAGGGCGACGTGGTGATCGAGTCGTTTACCCAGGATGTCAAGATGATCGCGAAAGCCGCGGCGATTTGGCGTCGCATGGAACCGACGCGTGATGAGATCGCGGTGAAGGGCTTGAAATTTTTGAAAAAGATTTTGAAGTGATGACGAGAATTTTGTGTCCAATGCTTAAATTAAAATCCCCATGATCATGAAAAATAAATTATTTGCCGCCCTGGTTTTGGGCGCGGTGTGTTGTGTGCAATCGCTTTCGGCTTTTGCCGATGATGCGATGGAGCCGGGTTTTCATTCCATTTTCAACGGCAAGGATTTGACCGGTTGGGACGGCAGCCCGGAGTTGTGGTCGGTGAGGGAGGGCGCGATCACCGGGCAGACGACGGTCGAACATCCGGCCAAGGAGAATACGTTTCTCATTTGGACGAATGGCGTGGTGAGCGATTTTGAATTGCGCTGCCAGTTCAAGTTGACGCCGGGCGATAGCGCCGGTTTTGCCAATTCGGGTGTGCAATATCGCAGCCGAGTCGTGAAGCCGAGTTATTGGGTAGTGTCGGGTTACCAGGCGGACATGGAAGCGGGCCCGACTTATACGGGCATTCTTTATGAGGAAAAAGCGCGCGGCATTCTCGCCACACGCGGCGAAAAGGTGATCATTCATCCGGGCGCAAAAAAAGAAGTGGTGGGGTCGGTCGGCGACGCGGCGACGATTGAGGGCTCGCTGAACAAGAGTGGATGGAACGATTATATCATCACGGCCAAGGGCAATCATATCGTGCAAACGGTGAACGGCCACGTGACGGTGGATGTCACGGACGAGGATGAAGCTGCGGCGGCGAAGTCGGGGATTGTCGCGCTGCAAATCCATGCGGGTCATCCGATGATGGCGCAGTTCAAAAATATTCGGATTAAAACACTCGAATAAATTATACTCATGCGCATTTTAAAATTCGCCTTGTGGTTGTTGGTTGCGACGAGTTTATGCGCAGCCACGAACATTCACGCTGCTGACAAAAAAATTGTGCTGGTCGCGGGCAAGCCGAGTCACGGTCCCGGCGAACATGAGTTTAACTCGGGCGTGTTGTTGTTGAAAAGTTGTCTCGATAAAGTGGATGGCTTGCGAGTTTTCGCGTTCACAAATGGCTGGCCGCAGGACCCGGATGCTTTTAAGGGCGCGGATGCGATCGTGTTATATATGGATGGCGGCGATAATCATCCGGCCATTCAGGATGGGCATCTCGCGCAGTTGGGCGATGCGATCCGTCATGGCGCGGGGCTGGCGTGTTTGCATTACGCGGTCGAGGTTCCCAAGGACAAGGGCGGCAAGGAATGGCTGAATTGGATCGGCGGATTTTTCGAAACTTATTGGTCGGTCAATCCGATTTGGGAGGCGGACTTCAAAAAATTGCCCGACCACCCGATCGCGCGCGGCGTGAAGCCTTTCACGATTCGCGATGAATGGTATTATCACATGCGCTTCCAGGATTCGGGCGTCACGCCGATTCTTAGCGCGGTTCCGCCGGACAGCACGCGCGAGAAACCGGACGAAGCCCACGGCGGCAATCAGTTCGTCCGCGCGCGCAAGGGGATGTCGGAAGACGTGGCGTGGGCGTATGAGCGTCCCGACGGCGGGCGCGGTTTTGGCCTGACGGGCGCGCACTATAACAAAAATTGGGGTAACGATAATTTTCGCAAGGTTGTCTTGAACGCCATCGTTTGGATTGCGAAGGGTGATGTCCCCGCCGATGGAATTCAATCCACGGTCACGCCGGAACAGCTCGAACAAAATCTCGATCCCAAGCCGGCCAGAAAGTAAACGCGGTCATTTTTGTTATCGCCGTTCCGATTATTTATGCGCGTATTTTTTCTCGCACTCAGTCTGGTCATCACGGTGGCTTTCACTGCCCGCGCGGCGGATGATTATGTTCCCGGGCCTGATTCAAAATTCGTGGCGGAAGTTCCGCACGGCGAGACCACGCGCTACACTTTTGATCACAGCAAAATTTTTCCCGGCACCACGCGGAATTACTGGGTGTATGTTCCGAAGCAATACGACGCCACCAAACCCACTTGCGTGATGATTTTTCAGGACGGTTTGTCGTGGGCGGCGACGAATGTTTTCGACAACCTCATCGCGCGCAAAGAAATCCCGGTGATGATCGGCATCTTCATTCAGCCGGGCGTGGTCAAGGCGTTTGAGACGAACTCGCTCAGCCGTTACAATCGCAGTTATGAGTACGACGGGCTGGGTGATAATTATGCGCGTTTTCTGTTGAATGAATTGCTGCCGGAGGTTGCGCAGAAATATAATTTGAGCACCGATCCCAATGACCGCGCGATTGCGGGCAGCAGTTCAGGAGCGATTGCGGCCTTTACCGCCGCGTGGGAACGGCCCGAGGCTTTTCATCGCGTTTTCAGTTCCATCGGCACGTATGTCGGTTTGCGCGGCGGGAATATTTATCCGACGCTGATTCGCAAGACAGAGCCGAAACCGTTGCGAGTTTTTTTGCAGGACGGCACGGCGGACTTGAATATTTACGGCGGCGATTGGCATCTCGCGAATGAGGAAATGCTCTCGGCGCTGGAATTTTCCGGTTACGAAGTCAACCACATCTGGGGCGACGGCGCGCATAACGGCAAGCAGGCGACGGCGATTTTTCCCGATGCGTTGCGCTGGTTGTGGAAGGATTATCCCACGCCGGTTATTGCGGGCAAGGGCTCGAAGCAGCCGCTTATGGAGATTTTGATTCCTGGCGATAGCTGGGAAATCGCGAGCGACGGAAATAAATTTACCGATGGTCCCACTGCGAATACTGCCGGGGAAATTTTCTTCAATGACAGCCCGAACAAGCGCATCAAGAAAATTGGGCTTGATGGCAAGGAGACGATTTTTGTCGAAGGGCAATCGGCCAGCGGACTTGCTTTCGGTCCCGATGGAAAACTTTACGCGTGCGAACGCGACGGAAATAAAATCACGGCTTACGATCCCAGCGGCAAACGTGAGGTATTATTCGATAATGCGGGGTGCAACGATCTGGCTGTCACTCACGGCGACGAGATTTATTACACCGATGATGCCAGCAAAAAAGTTTGGTTCATTGATGCCAACCGCCAGCGCCGGGTTGTGGACGAAGGCATCGCTTATCCCAACGGCGTGCGCTTGACGCCGGATCAAAGTCTCCTGCTCGTGGCCGATTACAAAGGGCAATTCGTTTACTCATTTCAAATTCTGCCCAACGGTTCGCTCACGAATAAGCAACGCTATTTCGACCTGCAT
The DNA here is from genome assembly GCA_036268055.1 of Verrucomicrobiia bacterium. Taxonomy (NCBI): domain Bacteria; kingdom Pseudomonadati; phylum Verrucomicrobiota; class Verrucomicrobiia; species Verrucomicrobiia bacterium. Next base: position 86,634 of record DATAUW010000004.1, read on the forward strand.
CTTGCCGATGGTAATATGCAAAGTTCCGCCGATGGCATGACGGTGGATACGGAAGGCCGGCTGTATGTCACGAGTGATTTGGGGGTGCAGATTTGCGATCAGGCGGGGCGAGTGCAAGGCATCATCCCCAAGCCGCAGCGCGGGCCGCTCACGGCGGTCGCTTTCGGCGGCGCGAATCGGAATGAACTTTATGTCGCTTGCGGTGATAAACTTTTCAAGCGCAAGACCAAGACCACGGGAGTGTTGAGTTTTGAAGAAGCCGTCAAACCGACGCAGCCGAAGTTGTAATTTCGCGGGCTATTTTTTTGCCACGGATGGAACACGGAAGAAACACGGGTTTTGGGAAAGTGGTTCGTTATTAATTTGCGGAAGAATTTCTCACTGAGTTACAATCGAGTAACTCTTTTCCGCTGGACGGTTTCGCGTTTAAACGTAATAAACGTGATTGTATGAATGGAGATTCTCACGCCGCCACGATTCTATCAGCGCCGTCCGCCGCGCATGCGCGCACGCGAAGTTGTGCGCCGGAATTGCTGCTCGTGCTGGCCGCGACGAGCATCACCATCGGCATCATCTGGGACATTTCGTGGCACTCGAGCATTGGCCGCGATACTTTTTGGACGCCCGCGCACATGGCGATTTATCTTGGCGGCGTCCTGAGCGGGTTCACCGGCGGCTGGCTCGCGATCAAACATACTTTTTTCCCGACGCCGCAGGAACGGGAACATTCGGTGGAAGTGTTTGGCACGCGCGCGCCGTTGGGTGCGTGGGTCGCGATCTGGGGGGCGATTGCCATGATCACTTCCGCGCCGTTCGATGATTGGTGGCACAACGCTTACGGGCTGGACGTGCGCATCATCAGCCCGCCGCACGCGGTGTTGGGGCTGGGAATGTTCGGCATCAGCGTGGCGGCGTTGCTGCTGGCGGTGTCGTGGCAAAATCAGGAGCCGGAAAGCCTGGGCGGCGCGATGTTCGTTTTTGCCGGCGGAATTTTTCTCACGCTCAGCGGTTTGTTCATCATGGAATATACGTTTCCGAATTTGCAGCATACGTCGCGGTTTTATGAAGTGTGCTGCCTGCAATTCGTGATACGGCTGGTGGCGATGGGCCGCGCGGGGCGCATGAGCTGGCCCGCGACGCGCACGGCGCTGGTGTATTTGCTCATCATGTGCCTGATGATTTGGATACTGCCGCTCTTTCCCGCGCGGCCGAAGCTTGCGCCGATCTTCAATCCGATCACTCACATGGTTCCGCCGTCGTTTCCGGCGCTGGTGGTTTTTCCGGCGCTGGGAATTGATCTGATTTTGCGCAAGACGGGCGAGCGCGATCAGGGATGGCGGCGCGTTGGCATCGCGGTCGCGCTGGGGGTGGCTTTTCTTTTGATTCTGGTCGCGGTGCAATGGTTCTTCTCCGAATTCATGCTCACGCCGCATGCGAATAATTGGTTTTTTGCGGGCAACCGTTTTTGGAGTTTCGCCTCGGGGCGCGGGCATTGGCGTTCCGAATTCTGGCACGTGAATCCCGGTGATGAAAATTCTGATCCGCTCAATATGCGCGGGCTCGGATGGAGTTTGTTGTTCGCGACGTTTTCGGCGTGGCTGGGTTTGCTGTGGGGCGGCTGGATGAAAAAGGTGAAACGATGAATCGCCTGACACGCTGGTTGATTGCGATTTTGATTTTTGCGCCGTTCGCGGCTCACGCGCACGTTGGCAGTCCGGATGTTTTTTTTGAGGGGAATGTCGGGCCGTATCCGGCGCATATCACGATTCGGATGCCGACGGTGGTGCCGGGGCGCGCGGAGATCAGTGTGCATGTGGACGCGGACCAACCGGTCGAAGTTTCGTTTCTGCCGGTTTTTTCGCAGACGGCGGTGTCCAATGCGCCGCCGCCGGATGCGGGCGTGCCGATCCTGGGCGAGACGAATTATTATAGCGGCGAACTTTGGTTGATGACGTTTGGCGCGTATAGCATTCAGGTGCAAATTCACGGCGCGGCGGGCTCGGGTTCGATTGAGATTCCCGTTAATTCTCTCGCCACCAGCCAGCTTCCCCTCCCCGGCTATCTCGGCAAAATTTTAATTGCGCTGGCGTTGGTGCTGGTCATTGGCGGCATTGCGGTGATAGTCGGGGCGGCGCGCGAGGCCACGGTTGAACCCGGCGCCACACCAACGCCGCGGGACCGGCGCAAGGGTTGGATCGCTGGTTCGGTCACGACGCTGGTTTTTGTGGTCATGATTGTGGGCGGAAATGCGTGGTGGAAATCGGAGGAAAAAGATTTTCGCAAACATCTTCGCGGCGGGGCGTATCCTGACATCACTGGAAAAGTCCGCATGGACGGGCCTCAGCGCGTGCTCGACCTCGCCATCGGCAACAAGGCGTTTGAACCGGATTATTCGCTCTCGCTGTTGCCGGATCACGGCAAGCTGCTGCATTTTTTTCTTATTCGCGAGGATGATGAAGATGCGTTTGCGCATATTCATCCGGTGCGGACGGGTGGGAAGACTTTTGCGGTCGCGGTGCCGCCGCTGCCCGCCGGGCGTTATCGGATGTTCTGCGATCTGACTTTTGAACGCACAGGTTTGAGTTTCACCGCCGCGGATACGGTGGAGATTCCCGCCGCGCCGGAAACTACCGCGACTAATATCACGCTCGCGCCGGACCCGGATGATTCGTGGGCCGTTTATCCGGCCGCGAGCGTGAAACAGGGCAACGGCACGAATCTGATTTATAATTTGCCGAGCGGCGGACGCGTGGTGTGGCGCGCGCATCCGCCGTTGCGGGTTCATCAGGACGCGGGTTTGCAATTTGAAATTTGGGACGCCGACGGGCACGCGGCGAGCCTTGAGCCTTACATGGGCATGGTCAGCCACGCCGCGGTTCTTCGCCGCGATGGCTCGGTGTTCGCGCATTTGCATCCGTCAGGAAATTTTTCGATGGCGGCGCAGGGATTTTTTCAGGCGAAGATGAACCGCGAATCGGGTGACAAAACTTCCGGCGACGGCATGGCCGGGATGCCCGGCATGGAGGGCATGAACATGGCGGGGATGGACCATTCCAAAATGCACCACGCGATGCCGCACTTGACGAAGGATGGGGTGGCGCTGATTTCGCTGCCGTATGAATTTCCGAGCGCGGGGGATTACCGTGTGTGGGTGCAGTTCAAGACTGGCGGGCAAGTGCAAACTGCGGTGTTTGATGCAAGTGTCGCGCCGTGATGGTTTGCGGAGGGAATTGCGGTCAAAATTTTGCTGCTCAGTGTGGATCTGAAGTAAAATGATTGGAAAGATGTGGCCGGCGAGGGCGCCAGCCACTGCACGCGAGGGCGCGTGCGCTCCCCGGGACAAAACTGGCAGCCGTTCCCGCTTGGGCAAATTGACCGCAATTTCGGATGCAACTCAGACGCTTATAAAAAGAAAATGAGTGCTTGCAATTTCGGGTGATTCCATTAGATTTTCCGTCGCTTCATAGGAAGCGAGCGTAGCTCAGCCTGGTAGAGCATCACGTTGCCAACGTGAGTGTCGAGGGTTCGAATCCCTTCGCTCGCTCCATTTTTCTAATCGTTGCAGCCGCAGTTAAAACATGCCCAGATTCTTTGTTGTTCGTTCAAATTAAAATAAAAAAATCAATGAGATTTCATTTTAGAAAATTGGTCTTTTTGATGCCCTTTGCGATCAGTTTGAGCTTGAGCTTGCCAGTCCGTTCCCAGACTTTCAAAACTTTGTTCACATTCGGAGGGTCAAATGGTCCACCCGATTCTTTAGAGCCAGGGGTCGGCTTAACTATATATGAAAATAACATATATGGAACAACAGTAGGCGGTATATATAGATTGAACATTGACGGATCTGGATATACCAACTTACATGGCACTGGTGGAAGTAATCCACAAGGCCAGCTGACTATATCGGGAAATACCATATACGGCACGACCGGAGAGGAGGGCAGTAGCTTCGGAACGGTATTCAGAGTAAATACCGATGGCACAGCCTTCACAAATCTGCATTCTTTTGTCTTGGGAGTCAACGGAGAGTCTTCCCCACTGGGTGGCGTGGTTTTGTCTGGTAATACACTCTATGGAACAACACCGGGAAATCTTCCAGATTTACCAAATTCCTCTGGTACTATATTTGCAATTAACATTGACGGCACCGGTTTTACAAATCTCCATGTTTTTGGTCAAACAGATGGAGCTTACTTCAACGATGACGGATCGTATCCAGTTGCTGGACTCGTTTTATCCGGAGATACCCTGTTTGGCTCAACTAAATTTGGTGGAGAAGGTGTCGGAACTCTTTTTGCAATGAAAACGGATGGCTCAGAATATACCAACCTTTTTACTCCTACTGGTTTTGGATCCGAAAACAGCTTCACCTTATCGGGAAATACCTTGTATGGCACGGACAATCGTTATCCAGCAGATGTCTTTTCCATTGGAATTGAGACTAATAGTTATCGCTATATATATAGTTTTTCTACACTTTCAGGCATAGGCGGCCCTTATGGCACTAATAGTGATGGTGAATACCCTAATTCTTCATTGGTTTTATTAGGCAATACTCTTTACGGAACGACGTCAGCTGGCGGCACCTCGGGTTATGGCACAATATTTAGCGTTAATACAGATGGCACTCATTTCGTAAATATTCACGATTTTACGAATGGCAGCGATGGGGCTTCGCCGGGCAGCCTAGTTTGCTCTGGAAATACTTTATATGGCACAACTGGTTTAGGCGTAAGCACTATTTTTAGTATCTATGTGGAACCGTCTGCGAAAGTTAATGTTAATACCACAAATGGTTTAGCTCCGCTAACTATACAATTCACTTCTTCAAGCACCGATGACACAGGAATCCCACTTGTTAGCTGGAACTGGGATTTTGGAGATGGATCCACCAGCGGCGAACGAAATCCGGTGCACATTTACAAAACTACCGGAATTTTTGCAACTCGCCTTGCTGCAATTAATAATCTCGGAATCAATGTAGCGGGGATTTCTCCGCTTATTGATACAGAAGTATCCTCAAACCTAGTTCTCAACGGTGACTTTGAAACAGGAAGTTATTCAAATTGGACGCTTTCTAATGCCGGCTATTCTGTGGTTGATGATGGTTCCCTGGGAGGCAAGCCCTACTCAGGCAACTATTCAGCATTTTTGGGAACAACTACGTCGCCAGGATACCTTTATCAAACGCTAGCTACTAAAGCAGGATCAACCTATTTGATATCTTTTTGGCTAAATGACTTTGATTTTGGCCCTCGTGCCTTTTCTGTGGTATGGGATGGAAATATCACCTTTAATCAAACATATCCCGCTACCTATGCATGGACAAATGTCCAGTTCGAGGTAACAGCGACCAGTAGCAATACTCTTCTCCAGTTTGGGATTGAACAAGGTAGTTATCCTTTCTATCTGGATAATATCAGTGTTGTGTCAATCCATCCAAACATTGTTGGAATCAGCTTGTCTGGCACCAATCTCATCGTTAATGGAGCCAATGGATTTTCCGGCGCGAGTTATTATGTCTTGAACAGCACAAATTTGGCGCTTCCTTTAAGCCAATGGGCGAGGGTTGCGACAAACACTTTGAACACGAGCGGAGCATTTACCATTGTCTTAACTAACCCAATGAGTCCACTTACTCCAAAACAATATTATGATCTTCAGCTTCGCTAACAATTTGATTCATTACTGCAAATGATCTTCACCACTGTCCACCGCTAACGTCATATCATGAAAAGTTGTAGCACCAAGCCATTTGGTTTTTATACTTTGTCAAATTTTTCCTGTTTTAGTTAGACATTGACGGCGGTGCGGCGTCCGGGGCGGTGCCCCAGTTTGTGTTGGGTTGGGGGCCCATTTCGAAGATGAAGTGGCCGCCGTTGGCGATGTCGGTGTGGGCGAACCAGGGTTTGTTCCAGGGTTTTCCGTTGAGGGTGGCGGATTGGATGTAGAGGTTTTTTTCGGAGTTGTTTTTTGTCTCGATGACGAGGGTTTTGCCGTTGCCCAGGCGCAGGGTGACTTTGTCGAAGATGGGGGAGCCGATGGTGTAGTTGGGGCTGGAGGGGTCAACGGTGTAAAATCCCATGGCGCTGAAGACGTACCAGGATGAGGTGGAGCCCTGGTCATCCATGCCGGGGTAGGCGTTGCCGGATTTATCGCTACCGTACATGAGGCGGAGGATTTTGCGGGCGAGTTCCTGGGTTTTCCACGGCTGGCCGGCGTAGTCGTAGTAGTAGGCGGTTTGCTGGTCGGGCTGGTTGCCCTGGCAGTACAGGCCGATCATGCCGGTGACGTCGCGGGCGATGCCTTGCGGGTGGTACGGGGTGTTGAAAAACGCATCGAGTTTCTTGAGGAAATTTTCGCGGCCACCGACGAGGTTGATGAGGCCCTGAACGTCGTGCGGCACAAGCCAGAAATTTTGCCAACCGCTGGCTTCCTTGGTCATGTAGTTGTAATAGGGTTCGTTGGGGTCGTAGGGAGAAATCCAGGTGCCGTCGGGATTTTTTCCGCGCATGAAGCCGGTGGAGGGATCGAACACGTTGGTATAATTATGCGCACGGGCGAGGAACATTTTGTAGTCGTCGTCCTTGCCGAGTTTTTTGGCGAACAGGGCCATTGCGTAATCGTCCCAGCTATATTCCAAAGTTTTGTCCACACCGGCGTGGCCTCCGGCGTAGGGCGGGCTGGGATGTTCCTGGAAGTCGTCGTGGACCCAGCCGTTCTTGAGGTATTCGGCAAGGTCGCCGCGGGGGCCGGCGGGGTCCATGGCGTTTTTGCGAAGGTATTCATAGACGGAAGCGTAATCGAAGGGCAGGCCGCGCTCCCAATCGCCGAGATACATGAACACGGCGTGGTCGCCGTAGAATGAGGTGTGCATCCAGCCGGATTCGCGGGCCATCTCGAGGTGGGTGCGGAGGATATTGGTCTTCACATCCGGCTCGAGCAAGGTGAGCAAGACGATTTGATTGCGGCCGGTGTCCCAGAAAGCGATGGGACTGTAACGATCGTACTCGGCGATATTTTGGGTATCGCCGCCGCGCATGCGGTCGCCTTTTTTGACGATGAGCCGGGGAGTGAGGAGGGAATTATAAAGGGTGGAATAAAAAAGTCCGCGCTCTTTTTCGGAGCCGCCTTCGACCTGGATCAAATTTAATTTCTCGCTCCAGGCATCCCTGGCGCGTTGATGGACTTCGTCGAAGTTGTGGGATTCGGTGTCGAGTTGTTGCTGCGCGGCTTCGTAGGTGCGACCGGTGGTGATGCGCACGAGAATTTGTTCACCTTCGGTCGTGGAAAATTCGAGATAGGTTCCGGCGTAGCTGCCAGAAATGGAGCGCGCGCCGGGGTTCACAAAATCATCGCGACGGACGCGCGAGCCTTCGAGTTGCGGGCGGTTTTGGCGGAAGACGCCGAAGCTTTTAAAGGGTTTGGAAAATTCGGCGACGAAGCCGCGGCCATCGCGGCGTCCGCGTCCGCGCACGGTGTGGTCGCCGGTGATTTCAATTTCACTTTCGCCCGCGCCAAGGTCAATGAGCATGGTGCCGCGTTCGGATTTCGGAAACGTAAAACGATAAAAGCCGGTGCGTTCGCTGGTGGTCAATTCGGTGCGGACGCCGCTGTCGGGGAAAAACACGGAGTAATATCCCGGCGAGGCTTTTTCGGAGGTCTTGTCGTACGGCGAAGCGTAGGCGCGGTCGGGCGGCACATTCCAATCACCGACGACGGGCATGATGGTCAGGCGCGGCATGGGCGAGGAAAATCCGAGCATGGTGCGGCGCGCATAGACGTAGGGATAAATGATGCCGTGATTGCCCGCGGCTTCGGTCAGGTCTTTGTTGATGGGGCCGAGAATAATATCGTGATGCGGCAGCGCGGGGCCGGGATAGGTGAAACCGGAGTAGGTCTCTTCACCGGGCGGCGGCGCATTGCCGAGCAGCGCGGGGTCGTCGAGGGAGGCGGTGCCGACGAGGGGGTTGGCGTATTCGACGGGAGTTTTTTGGGCGAAGGAATTTTCCGCGAGCGCGCAGAGCAGGATAGAAATGGCGAGGTGCTTGAGTGGAAGATGGCGAGTCATGCGGGGATTTTAGACCGGGATGGGAGTGCAAGTAAATATTAACGTCAATGGGCGGGATGGGGATTCGAGCATCAGCCGCCCCTCTCTCCGGCTCTCTCCCCACGTGGTCGTGGGGAGAGAGGGATGGAGTGCGTTAGGTTGGTGGGGCGTAATGGCGAAGGGGCACGTTGGTTAGGTCGAGAATTTCTTTCGTCCCTGCGGGACTTGGTTTGCGACGGATGGGAACCCAGCAATAAATTGCCGGGCTAAGATCTGCCGTCCCCTGCGGGACGGTGGTGGAGGTTTCACAGTTTCGTCTTGCCATTGATGTTCCAATGAGCCGGCCAAAGGAATTTTTCCCAGCAGAATTTTTAACTAACTTGCCGAATTTATTTAGTTACGGCTCGCGGGTACGTTCGCCCTCCCGGTTGGTGGAAACGGTGATCACTGCATCAAAACGGCGCGGTAGTACGTGGCGGGTTGGTTGGTTCCGGGGGCGGGAATGAATAGATTAAATCCGCTGTTGGTAATCATGTTCGTACTCACGGGTGTCCAAATGCCGCTGGCGGGCGATGTGGTCTGGTCTATGCGGTAGGTGGTGTTGACGGCGCCGCTGATGCCGATTCCGGAACTGGTCGCGATCATCGTGGGATTACTCACGGTGTAACTCCCGCTGTAAGTCGTCACGGCTCCGGGTGAGACGCTGACGGATTGGTTCGCGGGCAGGTTCCAGCCGGGGACGGACTTGAATTGGACGACGACGGGATTTGTGGTGGTGATCACGCGGGTGTAATTGGTGGCGGTGGAGAAATTCGCATCGCCCTGGAGTTTCCATCCGGCACCGTCAAGGACCGCGGAGGAGGGTCCGAGATGCCATTGCATATAACCAGGATTGGCGAGGCTTACGTTCGGGTTGGGGATGACAGTCACGACGCCGCCGCCGGTGAAGTTCGTGCCGTTATCGCCGAGCAAGGAAGCATTCGTAATGAGGTTCACGACGGCGCTGTCAATGCCGAGGACGAGCGACGCGTAGGGTTGCGAGCCGTTGAACAAAGTTCCGAGATAAACTCCGGCGGGATAATAGTAGCCGTTGAACTGGGCATAGACCGGGCCGCCGCTGTTGCCGGGGTAACTGAGGAACCACGGCGCGGTATAGACACGCTGGTTGGCGACGGGGTCGCTGGCGATGGTCAGCGGGTACGGTTGCGGCAGGGTTTGATACATCAAGCCGGGCACGATGCTGGCGTTGCCGAAGATCGAGCCGTCCACCGGATAACCGACGAGCATTTTCAGAGCGCTGCCCGAGAGCCATTGATTGGGCGACTGGTCGGACGGGAGGTAACCGCCGAAACCGCCGCCAGCGACGGGCGAGAGGAAGTAAAGCGCGGCGACGTCGAGGTTGCGTGATTGCGGGGTGGAAGTGTCGGGCGAATAGATTTGCAAATCATTGGTGCGTTGCGCCGCGTAGCCGCTCAGCAAATAAAAGCCGCGCGCCGCCTGGGGTTCGGGCGAGAACAGTCCCGCCTCCTGCTGGAAATACCAGTAGGCCTGGCTGACGTAGGAGAGTGTTTGATCATTGAACACGACGTGCGCGGCGGTGAGGACGACGTTGGCCTCGACGGCGACGCCGCTGCCGTAGCCGGTGTCGGATTGCAACTGGCCGTCAAAACCGAACGGATGATTTACAACGTCGTTGATTTGGTTCGTCGGAACGGGGAAAGGAAGTTGCACCATCGCGGGCGGCGTGGTGGCGAGCAAATAATTTTCCTCCAGGAGCGTGGGTTGACCCGGGAAGATTTGCACGGAGCTGTTCGGCGGTTTGGTGCGGCCGGCGACGGAAGAGAACTCGATGAGGTATGTGCCCGCCACGAGATTGGTGCTGAAGCCGGAGGGGTAAAATGCGGTGGTATCGCCGAGGAAACGCCAACCGGCGCCGGAAGGCGGGTTCGGTCCGAGCGTGATGGTGAGAGTGCCGGCGGTGTTGGTATCGGGAATTACGGACGTGGGGAGATATTGATTCGTCAAAAATACGTTGTTGGAGATGGCGAGGGTCAGGCTGGGCGGCAGCGCGATCCATCCAGGCAATGAACGAAATTCGACGGAATAATTTCCGGTCATGAGGTTGCTGGCGGTTTGTCCGCTGTTGCGCCATGAAAGTTCCCATGGGAAACGCCATTGGCCGTTCGCCTCGGGCGGAGTCAAAGTTATAGTCAACGAACCGCTGGGCGGCGGATGGACGTAGTCCAGGGAATTGGCGGAATTGAAGGCGGTGAAAATGCCTTTGCGGATGGTGTTGTTCTGGCTGTCAGCCACGAAGAGATTGCCGCTGCCGTCCAGCGCGAGGTCGGACGGAGAGTCGAATTGGGCGACCATGCCGGCGCCGTCACGGCTGCCGGTAGTTCCATCGCCGATGCCGCCGATGGTGTTGGTCACCCAGTTAGTGCCGGAGGGGGAAAGCTCGATAATCGAGGCTGCGTCAGGCCGGGAGACGTAAAGATTTCCCGAGCCGTCCAAGGCGATGCTGGCGTGACCGCGCGAGGGGTTGGGCAAACTGGCGAGCGAGGTGACGACCCAATTCGTGCCGACGGGGCTAATCCTTCTGACCATGGAATCGTCATCTACCATGTAAATGTTGGTATTTGCATCAATGGCCATGCCTTGAGGACTGACGAAACGCGCGGCGCTGTTTGTGCCGTCAACGAAAACAATTCCTCCCGAACCGGGCATGCCCGCAATCGTGGTTGAAATCCAGCCGAAAAAAAGGAATCTCACGATGTCGGGCTTTAAGCGCCGGATGGTGCGGTTGCCGCGGTCGGAGATGTAAATATTTCCGCTGAGGTCGAGGGCGATGTCCGAGGGGTTGCTGTATCGAGCTGCGCTGCCGAGACCGTCGTTGGTGCCCAAGAGACCTGCCGAACCGGAAATGGTGGACACACTACCGGCGGCGGTGATTTCACGAATGGTTGCGTTGCCGGCATCCACGACGTAAATGACGCCATTGGTAACGGCGATGCCGGTGGGATTGGCGAAGCGCGCGTTATTGCCGGTGGCGTCGGTTGAGCCGGTGGTCTGGTCCTGTCCGGCGACGGTGCTGACGATGCCCGCGGAGGAAATTTCGCGGATGGTATTGTTGCCCTGGCCTTCGGTAAAATAAACGGTTCCCGAGCCGTCCACGGCGACCGCATTTGGAAAATTCAGGCGAGCATCGCCGCCGGTGGCATCCACATCGTTGCCGGGCAACAACACCAATCCCGCAAGCGTGTGGACAACGCCCGCCGATGTGCTTTTGCGGATACATTGATTACCAAAATCAGCGACGTAAATATTGTGCGCGCTGTCCACGGCGATGCCCTGGTTTCCGGAAAATTGGGCGGTGGTTCCGGTGCCGTCGGCGTAACCGGCGTTATTGGTTTGGCCGGCGAGGATGGTGATCGTGCCGGTTGTGCCGGAAACGGTGAAGTGCATGATGGCTTCGCTCGACGATACGGCCATCGTATCCACACCGTCGGCGGCCAGGCCGTAAATGCCTTCAAAACCGAAACCGATCGCACTGATGGTGGTCACCTGATAGTTCGCACCGACCGGACTGACGCGGCGGATGTCCAGCCCGTCGGAGACATAAATTGTTCCAGCCGTGTCCACGGTCACGTCGAGCAACTCGCTAAAACTCGCGTTGGTGCCGACGCCATCGGAGTTGCCATATTTATTGTATAAGCCCGCGATGGTGGTCACGATCCAGTTGGTGCCGGAGGGCGTGAGTTTGCGCACCGAGTAACCGGCGTCGGTCACGTAGAGCGCGCCGGTGCTATCGCTATGAATGCCGCGGGGTTGAACAAATCTCGCGCTGCTATTCATGCCATCGGCTGATCCCTGAACGCCGGGCAAACCGGCGATGGTGGTGACGCTCCAATTTGTTCCGCTCAGAGAAAGTTTTCGGATGGCAAAATTATAACTGTCGGCGACGTACAGGTTGCCGGCGGAATCAATGGTGATGCCAAAGGGACTGTTGAAACGGGCGTTGCTGCCGAGGCCGTCGTTGGTGCCTTGCGTGTCCGAGTAGCCAGCGATGGTCGTGACGACGCCCGCCGGGGTGATCATGCGGATCTCGTTGTCGGGGTTGTCCGTCGCGTAAATATTTCCATTGGTGTCGAGCACCACGCCGGCGGGACCGCCGAATTGGGCGGCACTGCCGATGCCGTCTACGCTGCCGCGACCGGATTTACCCACGAAGGTGGTCCAGGTAAAAGCGGCTACCTGGTTGGATTGCGCCAAGGCGGGGAGCGCGGCGAGGAAGGCGAGCGCAATCGCAATTATAATATGGTTCGCGCGAACTATTTTGGCGGCGCGATTGCCCGGTGAATTTGATGGTACAGCACGCATATTTTGTTTCTCCGAAAAATATTTAAGCCCGGAAGCCATCATTCTTTATCATACGCCGATGCGGATGAAGTGGATGCCTATATTTATGCAGGATATTTTCTGCAAGCCAATCCAGACTCTACACCGTGGGCGGGTTAAAGGCAATTTATTGCGGCGGGAAATGGAGGATTTTTTGCCAGGGGCGATTTGAGGAATGTGGAAAGCGTTTTGCAATGCGAGAGCTTAGCTTTTAGGCAGTTTTTTCATTCGTGAGCGGAGTTTAGTTACGGCTCGCGGGTACGCTCGCCCTCCCATTTTAGGGCGCGGTTGGCGCTAGTGGAGTATCAGAATGGACTTGGCTCTTGTGGATAATCCAATCCCTGGGGCGCGGGATGTCAAGTGGGTTTCGGCATGGGCGAAACCGATTGGATGACGAAGTGAAGCAGTAGCTTTGCTTTCACGAGCTGGTAAAATTTATAGTTTGATTTCCTGGCTGGCAAGGTGGAGCTTTTAGGCATTGGGAGGTATTTCCATGAAACCACTTCAGGTCAGTCTGTTGATACTTGCAGCGCTGCTTTTCTTTGCCGGGTTGTATTCAGTGATATGGCCACAAGCAGGGGTTTTAGTTCACCCGACCAATGGCCCGCGTGGTTTTAATAATGGAAATTACGTGGAAGTCATTGGCACAACCGGCGCGCGAGGCTATGGCATTATAGCGATAGTTATAGGATCGGGTTTGGCGTCGCTGGCAATTTACCGCGATAAAAACGAACCGCCGTCTGAATAGATTTCAAATGGATGAGGGTTGGCGTTTGACGGGGGGTGAACTCGCGCGGGTGATAGGATGATGCTCGCCTGGGCTCGCCTCGCTTCGCTCGATAGAGAGTTTGTTTTTGGGAAGATGTGTTCCCCCAACTAAAGTTGGGGGTTAATGAGAAGCGGCGGGCGAGTGCGTGAGCGGTGGTTCCAAGAGGAAAATTCTTTCG